>JBILMG010000009.1:0-23055 GCA_044375695.1 Minisyncoccia bacterium
ACCCTCGTCTGCCAGGTTCTCTGGTTTACCTGGTGGCGCCGCGACCTCCGGTGCTTCGAGCGCGAGCTGCCGCGTACCATCGAGAAACTCGGCCTGGATATGGTCGCGCGGTTCTCGCTCGGCCAGTGCAAGGGCGAGAGCTCGACCTTTCGCCGCATCGTGATGCTCGAAGGTCAGCGGGCGCTCGTGAGCATGGTTGGCATGGCCGGCTTCGATCTGGCGCCGTCCTTGGCCAAGGCGATGATATTCACCGTCGTGATTGCCTGGACGTCGCCGCTCGTCGGCGCGCTCGTCGCCCTTTCGACCGCCGCGTACATCTGGTACTCGGTTGCCGTTAACCGGCGCTACCGCCCGTCGCTCGAAGCGCTCGAGCGGAAGCGTACCGCGGTCGCCAAATTCACCAGCGAGTACACTCGCCACCTCGGCGACGCCATGGCTGCGGCGCAGGAGCTACGCCTCAACGGCGAAGTCCTGCGGCGCACCGAGACGATGCACGAGGGCGAAGTCGAATTCTGGGGAAGGCACCACGTGCGCATGAACAATCGCGACACGCTGCTGCACCTATCCCGGTTCGGCACCCTCGCGCTCATGGTGGCTCTCGTGGTTCGCGGCCAGGTTTCCGTCGCCGATTTCGTGGCGCTCATGACCTGGCACGCGATGCTCTGCGAAGGGCTCAGCCGGATCGGCGCCGTGGCGCGCCAGTGGGTTATGGCCAACGTGCAGCTCGGACGCTACTCGCGAATGCTCGCGACCGAGCCCGCCGTCAACCCGAACGAAGATTCGCCGCCAAGAGAAATTGTCGGCAAGATCGAGTTTCGGGGCGTTTCCTTCCTGCACCCCGAAGGGAAATCCTTCGAGGAGGAAGAGGGCGCGCCTGCGTCTCCCAAGAAAAAGAAGCGACCCAAAGAGAGGGTTGGCCTGTCGGGCGTCTCTTTCGCGGTTAACCCGGGAGAGACTCTGGCCCTGGTTGGAGAATCTGGCGCCGGCAAGTCGACGACCCTCGACCTGCTCCTGCGAGGGTTCGACCCCGATAGCGGAGAAATCTTGGTCGACGGCGTGCCGCTCCGAGATCTAAACCTGAGAGACTTCCGTCGGCAGATTGGCTACGTCCCGCAAGACGTGAGCCTCTTCGACGGCACGCTGCGCGCGAACGTTCTCTTCCGGGCCGGCGATCAGCCGGTCTCCGAGGAGCAGCTGCGCCGCGCGCTCGACGTTTCTAAGGTCTCCACTTTCCTGGTGGATAGAGAGGAAGACGTCGACTGCTTGATCGGAGAACGCGGCGTGCGTCTATCTGGTGGCGAACGCCAGCGTATCGGCATTGCCAGGGCGATTCTCCTTCAGCCGAAGGTAATCATCCTGGACGAGGCGACCTCGAGCTTAGACGCCAGAAACGAAGGCGCCATCTACCAGGCGGTATTCGAGAGCCCAGAGCTCTCTGGGGCTACCCGTATCATCATCGCGCACCGACTCAGCACCATTCGCCGCGCCAACAAGATTGTCTTCCTCGAGAAGGGGCGGGTGATCGACGTTGGCTCGCACGATGAGCTCATGCGCCGCTGCGAGCCCTACCAGGCGCTCGTGCGCGAGCAGGCTTACACGGTGGTGATCGACGGCAACGGAGACTTCGTCGAAGACGGCACCGGCCAAGACGCCGTGGCGCTCGCCGATGCCGCTGAAGGAGTTTTCGTCGCCAGCCCCGAAACGACCTGACCGCAGTCCTAAAAGTTGCGCGGCACCCTTCGGTGCCGCGCTTTTCTTTTTGCCGCTTGCCCTCTTACGGCTTAACCGAGGGCGCAGACCGGTGTCTCCTTCTTGTGCGGGTGCCGCTTCTCGAGCCAGTTGTCGACCGACCAGGGGCCACCCTTCAGCACGAACAGCGTCGAGAGGGCGCCGAAGAGGGTCACGTGCGAGGCGACATCTTCTTTGAAGTAGAAGAACGAGAGCGAGAGCACGATGAAGGTGAGGCCCACCACGGGGCGGGTCTTCCAACCGACGATGTGCATGAGCCCCAGGAGCAGCTCGATGCCGCCGGCGCCGAGCACCCAGAGGGCGGGCGCGACCGGTACGACCTCGGTCAGCTTGTAGGAAACGACGATGGCGTTCGCCGCCAGCGGGTTGAGAATTTTTTCGTAGAGCGCCATCGAGGCCATGGCGACGCCGAGGCCGACGCGGAGGATTAGCGGAACCCATCGCTTCCAGGCGCGGAACGGCGACATCTTCGGCAGGCAGAGCATGTCGTCGATGCCGGGGCGCTCGTTGTCGAGCACGATGAGCGCCGCCGCGATGGCCGCGAACTCGAAGCTGCCGATGATGGTCCAGTCGCCGGCGATCGCCGTCACGTAAATGGCGATCGCGCCGAAGGCGGCTGGCACCACCAGGAACCCAGCCATGAGGCAGAAGCCCAAGAGCACCTGCGCGCCGGCGAGCTCGGGGTGCCCCGGCAGAATCGGCGAGACCAGCACGTGCGACGATCCGGCGCCGATGAGCCCGATGCCGAGCGAGAGGCGCAGCATCCAGGGCGTGAACGCCTCGTAGGAATCGGCGCGCGCCGCGACCCGGGCGAAGAAGCGGCGGATTGCCGGAACCTTACGGTACATGACCCAGGCGAAGCAGATACCGGCCAGGGTAATTAGGATGGCTACCCAGGTGTCTCCGCGTTTGAAGGGGCTCAGGAGGTAGCGCCAGTTCTCGCCGCTGACCCGCTCGAAAACCGGCTTCGGCAAAAGGTAGGTAACGTGGGCGCTCGCCGTCGAGGCGAAGAGGGCGAGGGTGGCGGCTAGGAGCAGGGCGTAGGTGCGCGCTTTTTTCATATTTTGCACCCTAAAGCGTAGCACGCGTTTCCACACTGATTCCGCTCGCTTTTCCACGCCCACCACGTTACGATTCGCGGGTGCCAAAGCAATCTTTCATTTCTCGCGCCTCCAAGAGCTGGGTTACCTACGTCGCGCTAGCTGCCCTCGCCGCGATTGCGTGGCTCGCCTTCGGTCGCGCTGCGCAAATCGGCGAAACCGTCGCCGTCGAGCGACGCGCTATCTCTTCGGTTGTCGACGTTACCGGATCGGTGGTCCCGGTTTCCTCGGCCACGCTCGGCTTCGAGCAGGGCGGCCGCGTCGCGCAGCTCCCGGTGAAAGAAGACCAGCGCGTGGCGAAGGGCCAGCTCCTCGCGGCGCTCGACTCATCTTCCCTCTACGCCGAGCTCAAGAACGCCCGCGCCGCTCTCCAGATCAGGCGCGCCGAGGCGGGGAATACCAGCGTGAGCCTGGACAAGGTCGAGGCATCCCAGCGCACGCTCGTCGAGAATGCCTACCGCACGCTCCTGTCTGAGGGGCTCGAGCTGGTGCCGGTAGATGACGACGAGACGCTTGCGGCGCCGGAGATCTCCGGTCGCTACGAAGGTCCCGAGGGTCGCTACAAGATTCGCGTCTTTCGCTCGGCTGGCGGCGATACCGTCTTTAGGGTTTTTGACCTAGAAGAGGGCATGCCAGAAGTGGAAATTCCGGCCCCTGGGCGCGCCGTACCCCTCGGCACCCACGGACTGTACGTCACTTTTTCGGGGAGCCTCGAGCGCTACCGCGAGTCCGACTGGACCCTCGAAATCCCGAACCGCTCTAGCGCCGAGTACTCGGCCAACCTTTCGGCGTACGAGGCCGCAATCCGCGAGCGCGACCGCGCCATTCAGGAGGCGCGCGCGGAACTCGAGGGCAACTCGACGGAAACGTCGATCGCCGCCGCCCGCGTCGCCCAGGCCGAAGCCGAGGTTGACCGCGTCGGCGCCGAGATTGCCGCCCGCTCCATCTACGCGCCCTTCGATGGTCTGGTTAAATCGGTAGACGTAGAGCTGGGAGAGATTGCCGCCGCCAACGGTTCCGCCCTCACCCTCATCTCCGACGGCACCTTCCAGGTAGAGGCCGACCTGCCAGAAATTGATTCCACCCGCGTCCGCGTTGGCATGCCGGCCGAGGTCACCATCGACGCCTTCGGGGAAGAGAAAATCTTTGCCGCGCGGGTCGCCGAGGTGAACCGCGCCGAATCGCTCGACGGCAGCGTGCCCGTGTACAAGATGACCGTCTACCTCGACGAGGTGCCGCCCGAGCTTCGCTCCGGCATGACCGCGCACGTGGTCGTGAAGGTTGCCTCGCGCGAGGGGGCCATCGCCGTGCCGCTCTCGGCGATTGAGCTCTCCGCTGAAGGCGACTTCGTGACCGTCGCCAAAGACGGTGCCACCACCCGCGTCCCGGTCTCGATCGGCCTACGCGGCGACGACGGCTTCGCCGAGGTTACGGGCAACCTTTCGGCTGGCGATCTCGTGGTTCTGCCGGCTCGCTAGCCTATGGGGGAACGAAGCCGAGCGCGCCCGCACGCTTCCCTCAGGGTCGGCTTTTTCCTGGGGCTGCGCATGCTGCGGCGCGCTAACCGCTGGACGGCGATTCTCACCGTGCTCGTGATGTCCCTCACGTTCCTAAACCTGGTCGCCGTCTCCGGCATCTTGGTCGGCCTCATCGAAGGTTCGGTCACCGCTAACCGCGACCAGTACACGGCCGATATTTTCATCTCCGAGCTGCCGGGCAAGGAGCGCATCGAGGAGACCAGCCGCGTGATCGCCACCGTGGCCGCGGCGCCAGGTGTCTCCCGCTACTCGGCCCGCACCATGGCCGGCGCCACGGTCGAGGCTAACTACCGTACCCGGCGCGACCCAACCCTCGACCGAGATTCGGTGGGCACTTCGCTCGTCGGCATCGACGTGGAAGCCGAAGATGCCGTGACCGGCCTTTCCAAGTACGTCGCGGAAGGTCGCTACCTTCGCCCGGACGAAGAGGGCGCCATCCTCATCGGCGCGAACCTGCTCGACCGCTACTCGGCCGGCTTCGGCGATGGCTTCAGCTCGCTCGAGAACGTGTACCCCGGCGACCGCGTCCTGGTTACCGTCAGCGACGGGGCGGGGGAGCGCTCGATTGGACCTGGCGGCGGGAGCGCCGACGGCGACGTCTCGTCGTCCGGAGCCCGCGAGTTCACGGTGGCCGGCATTGTCGACTCTAAGGTCGACGCCACCTCGATCCGGGTTTTCATGAACGAGCGCGAGCTGCGCTCTATGGCGGGCCTCACCTCGGGCGACGTCAACGAGGTGGCCGTTCGCCTGCGGCCGGGCGCCGACGCCGACGCGACCAAGCGGTACCTCGTCGGCGCGGGCCTCGACGACCTCGCCAAGGTACGCACCTTCCGCGAGGCAATCCCCGAATTCCTCGAGCAGATTCAGGCAACTTTCGGCCTTCTGGGCAACCTCATCGGCGCCGTCGGCCTCGCGGTTGCGGCCATCACGATCTTCATCGTCGTCTTCGTCTCGGCTGTCACGCGCCGCAAGCAGATTGGCATCATGAAGGCGATCGGCGTGACCCCGCGCGCCATCATCGTCGCCTACGTCTCCCAGGCGCTGGCCTACTCGGCGGTTGGCATTGCGCTCGCCGCGGCGCTCATCTTCGGCTTCCTCGTGCCGTTCGTCGACAGGAACCCGATCGACTTCCCGTTCTCTGACGGCATTCTGGTGGCAACCCCGGTCGGCACCGGGATCCGCGCCGCGGCGCTCCTCTTGGCGACGGTCGTCGCGGGCATCGTGCCGGCGTGGCTCATCGTGCGGCAGAACACCCTAGACGTTATCCTCGGCCGTAAGTAGAAGAAGCTGAATCAAAAATGGACGCCAAGACCCAAGAAATAAGCAGAGGACTGACTCAGCGGCTGCGCGCCGTCGTGGCCGGCTGCGCGCCGTCGTCTACGTCTTCGTCGCACCTGCGGCGCGCCTTCAGCCGCGGACTCGGACGCTCGCTCGGCCACATCGTCGCTCGCTACGCTGCCATTATTTGACTCAGCTTCTTCATGATTACCGCAACCGGCATCGTCAAAAAGTTCACGCAGGGCGAAATGGAAACCGTCGTGCTTCGCGGCGTCGACATCGACGTCGAGTCCGGCGAGTTCGTGGCGATTATGGGTCGCTCGGGCGCCGGAAAATCGACGCTGCTCTACCAGCTCGCGCTTCTCGATGAGCCTTCGGACGGCGAGGTGACGATTGCCGGGCGCAAGACCTCGCGCCTCTCCGCCGAAGAGAAATCCTACCTGCGCCTCGAGGCTATGGGCTTCGTGTTCCAGGACTACGCGCTCCTGCCGGAGCTTTCCGCCGAGGAGAACGTCATGCTGCCGCTCCTCGCGCAGGGGGTTGTCCCGGCGCTCGCCCGCGCCCGCGCCGAGGCGACGCTCGAGCGTCTCGGCCTCGGCCACCGCTACCTCAACCTGCCGTCCCAGCTCTCGGGCGGCGAGCAGCAGCGCGTCTCGATTGCCCGCGCGATCGTGCACGAGCCGAAGATTCTTTTCGCCGATGAGCCGACGGCGAACCTCGACTCGGCTGCCGCGGCTCTCGTCATCGAAACTTTCGAGAAGCTGCACGCGGAAGGTCAGACCATCGTCATGGTGACCCACGAGGAAGAGTACGTACGCCGCGTTGATCGCGTGGTGCGCCTGGACGACGGCCGCGTCGTTTCCGGTGGCTCGAAGGCGAAGCGCGGCTAAGGTCGTCTGGTCCAGTGTCTTCGTGAATGAAAAAGAAAATCCGCCCGTGAGGGCGGCTTAGCCGGCGATGAATCCTCGGCGGAGACGTTCTTCGTGGCCGTGTCCGCTGTCTGATTTTCGGTAGGCGGCCTGGGCGATTGATCCGAAGATCATGCCCCAGATCTGCGCGGCGGTCATGCCGCCGTAGAGCGCCAGGTAGCGCCGGTACTCTCCCGGTTCTGTCGATCCGTCGGCGAGCACGGCGACGAGGCCGGCAACCGTCACGACGAGCAGAATTCCCGGAAGAATCCACGAGAACGCGACCTTGGCGCGAGACGAGGGGTCTGCGACCGAGATTAAGGCGGCCGGGATTACCGAGGAAAAGGCGATGAGGGCGGTCATCCATTCGGCCACCGAAACCGGCCTCAAGAAGATGGCGACCAATGCCCAGATTGAGGCGACGGTGAGGGCGGGGAGAATCCCGCCAATCACCGTGGCGAGGAGGGCGTTTTTTGCGTATTTATGGGATTGCATAGGGTAAAGAATTTCGTTTAATTTTTTAACACTAAATTCTAAAAAACACAAATTTACCAAGCCTAAAAAAGAAAACCGCCGCGAAATGTTCGCGGCGGGTAGGTCAGGAGGCCGCCGGGCCGGGCAGCGTTGCGGCGAGGAATCGGTCGCCGCGCCAAGCGGCGAGCCACCCGAAAATGGCTGACCAGACTGTTGCCACCATGACTGCCTCGGCCGTTATGATGCGCGGCCAGCGGCTCTGGGCGAACCCCTCGACCGGAACGGACGTCAGCATCGATACGGCGATCGCCAGGTTGAGGGCGGCAATGAAGAGCGCGCCGAGGTTTCCGAACCAGCCGCCGGTAGCTACAGCTACGGCTACGCCGCCGGCGAACAGGAACAGGAACGCTCCGGTTGCCCTAAGGCCGCTAATCTCGATCGGGTGCTCGCCTGGAAACAGTTGATGCAAGAGGACGCAGTAGAGCGTGCCGATGAGCCACGTGCTGACTGCCCCTACCCAGAGGAAGGTGTTCGAACGGTGAGGGTTGGTATTAATTGCTTTCATTTTTTTGGAGCGGCGACTAACGTTGTCGCTTTTCTTTACATAAACACGATTTATTGAATATCTCAAGAATACCCACGCCGCGCCAAAGTTTTCCCCGCCTTTCCTCGCGCGCCGCGCTAGAATTGGGCGCGTGAAGAAAACCCTGTTCGTTGCCGCCGCGGCTGCCGCGCTCCTCGCCGTGGGCGTCGGCGTCTGGTACGCGTCTTCTGACGACGCTCCGGCCGCTCCAGAGGTTTTCGACGCCACCGCGCGCGGCGCGCTCGATCGCGCGCTCGACGCTGGCAAAGGTATCGCCGCGGCCGACTGGATCAAGGTCGGCGCCCGCGAGGGGGAAGAAACCGGCCGCTACGCGCGCTACCGCATCGTCGGCGCCGATGGCCGCGAGGCGTGGGCGTACCTGGTGCGCCTAGACGACGGCAGCTGGCACGTGGTTTCGATCACCGAAGGCGCGCCGCAGTGCGCCGCGGTTGAGAAATTTGGCTTCCCATCGGCGATGATCGCGGACTGCCGCGTGGGCGAAACGCAGACGGTGGCCGAGGCGCTCGCGGCGGCAATTGCCGGCGGCGACGTCTCTGGCGTGCGCCTGGTTGGCCAAATCTCGCTGCCGCCAGACCCCTCCTGCAACTGCGTGCTGCTCACCTCGGGCGGCGCTTCGGTGCGCCTAAATATTTCGGCATCTGACCTTGCCGCCGCTGGCATCGGCATCGGCGACACAGTTGTCATTTCCGGCGGCCTCGGCGGCAACCTCTCGGTTGATGCCTCTTCGGTCATTCGCGCGGGAGGGGACGGCACACCTGACTCGGTCTCCGGTTTCGGTAATGGCTCTGAGGAGAATGGTTCCGGGAACGGCACCGGCGACACCGGATCCGGGAGCTCGGGCAGCATCGGCACCCGTCCGCCAAAGACCACGCCGCCTGAGCCTGCGGGCCAGGCTCAGGGCGTCACGGGTGGGGGAGCTACGGGCGTTATTCGCAGCGTCCCCAATTTTCCCGAGTGGAAGCCTCGCATCCGCTACACGACCTCGTGGTACGCGAGCCCGCTCGACATCGACACCTCGACGTCGGAGGTTCCGACCTTGGGCAGCTAGGGAACGTCCGGCAAGATTTTCCTTCTCGAAAAACGGCGAGGGCGCGCGTCGGTTGCGCGACCTCGACGCGACGTTGCCGGCCTAAGATTTCGCTAGCGCCGCTTCGCGCCGTCGCTCGGAGGGCAGCGGCCGCTCCCACACGTGTCGCTTGTCGTCGGCCATGTAGCCGCGACCTGGGACCGACTTAATAATCTTGGACCACTCGCCGAGCTTGCGGCGTACCGACAGCACGTGCGATTCGACCGTGTTCGAGAACGGCTGCACCGTGGATTCCCAGACGCGCTCGATGAGCTCGCCGCGCGTCACCACCGTGCCGGCCCGTCGCATCAGGTGCTCGAGCAGGGCGAACTCGCGCCGCGCCAGGTACACCGGCTGCCCGCCGACCTCGACGCGGAAGCGCGCGGCGTCGAGCGTCACCTCGCCAATGGTAACCGTGGGCATTTCGATGCCGCGCGGCCGTCGCGTGAGCGCCCGCAGGCGCGACTTGAGCTCTTCGAACGAGAAGGGCTTCGCGACGTAGTCGTCGGCGCCGGCGTCGATGTGCGCCGCCTTCTCGAGCGCTTCGCCCCGCACCGAGAGCATCAAGATTGGCGTCGTTTTGCCGCTCTGTCGAACCTCTTTGCACACGAGGAGCCCGGGCTTCCTCGGCAGCTCGTTGTCCAAAATAACGACGTCGTACTCATTGGTTCGGGCGGCGAAAGATCCGGCCGCGCCGTCCTCGGCTTCGTCGACGGCGTACCCCTCCTGCTCGAGCGCTTTCCTAAGCACGGTCCGGAGCTCGCGGCTGTCTTCGACGAGGAGGGCTTTCATGGTCGGGGTGTAGCGTTACCGTTTAAATTGACGGCAGGCTACCGAAGCGGTCTGTGGCGGTCAATTTTGCCCGTGGAGCCGCCTTTATCCCCGCTTTATCAGGCGGCCTCGCCGGGTTACAATCCGCCCGTAAATGGCGACAATTACCGTCTTCACCAAGTCCGGTTGCCCGTGGTGCGCGGGCGTTTTGGACTACCTCAACGAGCAGAAGGTTCAGTTCGAGGAGCGAGAGGTTCTGGGTAATCCGGCCTTCTTCGAGGAGATGGAGCGCCTGTCCGGCCAGCGCAAGGCGCCGGTCCTGGTGGTAGACGGCGAGGTGCTCGCCGACACCGACCGCGACGCCGTCGACGCCTTCCTCCGCGCCCGTCAGATTGTTTCCTAAGTATGGTCGACCCACGCAGAATTAGGGCGGCGCGCTCCGGCGCTGCGGGCAGCGGCCCCGTCCTCTGGTGGCCATCCCGCGATCTGCGCGTAGAAGATAACTGGTCGCTTCTCAAGGCGCTCGACATCGCGAAAGACCGCGGCGTGCCGGTGGTAGCCGTGTACAACCTCGAGCCGGGATTTTCCGGCGGCGAGCTGCGCCAGCACGACTTCAAGGTTAAGTGCCTCAAGCTGCTCGCCCGCGACCTCGAGAAGCTCGGGGTGCCGTTCTTCCTCGAAGTTGGCGACCGCTCGCACCGCCGCGTCGCCGAGCGCGCCAACGAAATGGGCGCCGCGGCTATTGTTACCGACTTCTCGCCGCTGCGCCGCCCGCGTCGCTGGGTCGAGGAGGTCTCCCGCGCGGCGCGCTGCGCGGTGCTCGAGGTCGATTCGCACAACATTGTGCCGCCCTGGATTGCCTCGGAGCGAAAAGAGCCCTACGCCCGAACGCTCCGGCCTAAGCTCGCGGCGCTCCTGCCCGAATTTTTGGTGCCGTTCCCGAAGCCGAAACCGGTCTCGGTTGCCTTCCTCGGCGAGGTGCCTCCTATCGCCTGGGACTCGCTCCTGCGCGACGGGCGTCTCGATCAGACCGTGCTGCCCGTCGGCTGGGCCGAGCCTGGGGCCGCAGCTGCCCGCCACCGCCTGGCTACCTTCGTCCGCTACCGGCTGGATCGCTACGCCGGAGACCGTAACGACCCGAACGTGGAAGGCCAATCAGGCCTCTCCCCGTACCTGCACTACGGGGTTATTTCGCCGGCGAGGGTTGCCCTCAGCGTGCTCGAGGCTACCGGCAGAAAACCAAAAGACGCTATCCACCCGCAGAAGAACGCCTCGGCCGAAGGAGACGGCCCGGCGGCCTTCCTCGAGGAGCTCATCGTGCGCCGCGAGCTCGCCGAGAACTTCTGCTTCTACGAGCCCAAGTACGATTCCATCGAAGGTTTCCCCGAGTGGGCGCAGAAGTCTTTGGCCCGTCACCGCGCCGACGATCGCATGTACTCCTACTCCCGCCCGAGCCTCGAGCACGCGCTCACGCACGACCGGCTCTGGAACGCGGCGCAGACCGAAATGAAGAAGACCGGCAAGATGCACGGCTACGTCCGCATGTACTGGGCCAAGAAAATTTTGGAGTGGTCCGAGACGCCGGCGCAGGCGCTCGCCACGACCATCTACCTCAACGATCGCTACGAGCTCGACGGGCGGGACCCGAACGGTTACGCCGGTATCGCGTGGGCGCTCGGCGGCGTGCACGACCGCCCGTGGTACGAGCACAAAATTTTTGGCCTGGTGCGCTACATGGCCGAATCGGGCGCCAAGAAGAAGTTCGATGTCGAGGCGTACGCCGCCCGCTGGCTGGGCCCAAAGCCTCCAAAGGTGAAGGTGGCGGGGCAGGGCAAGCTGCTCTAGCTTCCTTGCCGCTAGAGAAAAAGAAAAGCCCCGCTCTGCGGGGCTAGAACAGTTCTGCGTCAGGCAGCGAACGGCCTCCTTCCATCCACCCGAGCAGCCTGCTTAGCTGTCGGTAGGTTAGCGGCGGGTAGCCGGCTTTCGCGGGCGTGATGCTCGGCGGGTGCGTCATGCCCTTTGTCAGGCGCGAGTAGCGTCCCGCGTAGAGCAGCCAGTCGAACGGCCTCCACAGAGACCACTTCGCCCAGCTAAACCACTTGCCGAAACCGGAGGCGTGAGGGCCTTCGAGGAAGGTGTAGCTGAAGCTGTTGGCGACGTAGGGGTCGAGCCTCGTCTTGAAGATTCTGGCGGGGAGGACGATGAGGTGGGCGGCCAAGAGGCGCAGCCACTTTGGAACGATTGGGGTGGATAGAGCTTTCATCTGAAACGTTCTACCACTAGCCGCCGCTTCCGTAAAACGCGTCGCCGCGGTAGCCTCGCCGGCAAATGAACCCACAAGAATTACCGATCGCGTACCTTCGCCCCGAGTGGCGCTGCTGCGACGTGGCCGAAGACCCGTTCTGCCTAGACCCGGCCCGCGGCTACGCGCGCTGGCTCGAGGTAACGGGGCGCGGGGAGGTCGGGCAGCCTCACTACGGGCTCGGGCGCACCTTTCCCGCGTGGTCTCCCGTGGCCGCGGCGGCCAGGGCAATCGTGGCCCGCGTCGGCGGATCTTTCCGCGGGCGCCACCTGCCTTTCGAGCCGGTGGCGATCTCGCTCGACGCCGCGGGCGTAGGCCAGGTCCCCACGACGCGATCGTCGCTCGAGTATCTGGCCCGGAATCGTCGCGGGTGCTTCCTGTCTCGGGAAGTTGCGGCTGGCGCCGCGTTCGACGCGCTGCTCTGCGGCCTCGTGCCGAGAGGCGGCGGCTACGTGGACTCGATTGTCACGGACGCCGATCTCGCCGCCGCAGAAGTTGCGGGCGGAGCCGAGGAGGGGCGCCACCTGTGGCTGTGCCGCTGGAGCTTCCCGCCCGAGAGCTACGGCCCGGTAGAGCTGCGTCTCCGGGACGCGACCAGAGACCTCACCGGCTCGCACCTGCTGCAAAGCGAGTTCGGGCGCCCGCTTCCCGACCTGGTAACCCTGCCGTTCTAGCGAGCGGCTTTTCTTTTTACCCAAAAGAAAACTCCGCCTTAGCGGAGGAGGTAGAACAGGCTCGGCGGAAAGCTGGCCCGCGCTGCGGCGTCTTAGCAGCGGCGTAGGTTTTTCAGCGCTTCGGCGGGGTTGCGGCCGGCGTTCGTGCGGAGGATTCCGCGTTCCTGGCAGTAGGCGAGGAGCGCGGCCTTGTCGGGGTCGTTCGGGGTGCTCATTTCCCGGCCGCAGTACCCGAAGAGGATCTCTCCGTCGAGCCTAGCGGGAGTCCCGCAGCGGGCGAATGTAGAGCGCCGTGGCAAAGCAGGTGGCCGCGAGCACCACGAATAGCCCGCGGGTGTCGCCTCCCAAGAGGAATACCGGCGCGGCGAGAATTGGCCCGCCGATGGTGGCCGCCGGGCGCACCGAGTGGAACACCTCCATGATGTTCGACTCGGCGGCGCCAACCTTGCGGAAAATGTAGCTGTAGGACATCGACTCAACCATCGCGGCGCCGATGCGCGTCATGAAGAGCGCCCCGGCCCAGACGGCGAACGAGCGGCTGTCGATAGCCGCGAGCGCGAGCGTCGAGAGGCCCATGATGGCGAGCCCGCCGGTGAGGAACTCCTTCTCGCCGGTGCAGCAGTCGGCCAGCTTGCCGAGCCACTCCTGCAGCACTAGGAACGGGATGAGGGAAATAGCCGCAATAGCGGCCACGTCGTGGAGCGCGAACCCCATCGATTCGGTGAGGTGCAGCGGCGCGTAGATGACCATCCAGGCGAAGAAGCCCTGGAGGGTTAGGAAGCCGGCGAAGGCGCGGCGGAGGTCGGACGACGCCCAGATGCGCGCCAGGCCCGGGCCGAAGCCCTCGCGGGCGTAGCAGGGGTCGTCAAAATTGGCGAAGCGGCGGCGCAGGAAAATGAGCGCCACGACGATGATGCCGGCGCCGAGCAGGTACACGCGGTGGAACTGGTGATCCGAGAGCAGGAGCGCGGCGATTAAGGGGCCTGACAGGAAGGCGAGGTTGAGGGCCGTGAGGTACCAGCCGCGCGTTTTGCCGGTGTCCCGGTTCTGGCTCGCCGCCTCGACGAAGATGTCGATGAGGAAGTTGGAGATTACGCCGGCGGTGAACGCCGCCACGAAGGCGAGGCCCGAGACCGCGGCGTTCGGCGCCCAGGCGAGGCACAGGAGCGCCACGAGGTTTACCCACAGCACGACGCGCAGCACGTGGTAGTTGCCAAACTTGCGCACCGCGCGGTTCGCGACCCATAGCCCGAAGAGGCCAATTGCCGCGCCGGTCGCGTAAATCCAGCCGATGGTCTGGTTCCCGAAGAACTGCGCCAGGAAGTTCGAGTTGATGTACGTCGCCGGCGTCGCGTGGAGCGTGAAGAGGAAGGTGAGGACGAAGGCGGCGAGGGCGGGCTTGATGGCTTCCGGCATGGGAGGTTCGTTGCGGAAAATTATAGCAGGGAGGTGACGCCAGACGCTGTGGAAGCACCCCCGCGTCTAAGGTTGCCGAGGCCAGAGTAAATATTGACTTATACTAAAATAAGTAGTATTATATAAAAAAGCCTTTCGGCTCATCAAAACAGCAACCGCACTAAAATAATGAAAAGAATCACAATCATCTACCAGGAAAAACTCCCCCGACCGAACTTCCCAGTTCAGTCGGTTCAGGACGCCTCTCACCACGCCTCCGGGCACTTCATTCGATTGATGGGTGAGGTCCAAAGCATCGCCAACAGTCTGACGAGGGCTGGGCACGCCTGCTTCTTCAGGCGAATGTCTGGCGCCGATCGAGCTGAGCGGGGCAGAACTCTCAGGCTCCCCGTCAGTCCGCTCGAGTGCTTGGAGGAGGCCGACATTCTCGTGGTTGTCCGGGACCTGGAAATCGAAGAATTCGACTACGTCTTGGAGAGCACGCTGCTCGGCGCCGGATTCCCTCTGGTTATCTTGGACCCGCTCGCCACAAAAAACGAAGACCAAGGTTTCGAGCTCGGAAAAAGGATTGCCTGGTGTCGAGAAGGTGCCAACGTGCAGGCAGCCGTCACGGCTCTTTTGCAAAAAATGACGCCATGATTTAGCTCCCGACCGACCCCCCCCGACCGAGCCTCTCGCAGAGGCTCGGTTTTATTTTGGTTGCATCAATCTTGCGCCGGTGCTTAATTGCCGGCAAATGCAACTTGATGGATACCGCGGGGAGGCGGGCCGCGTGCGCGCGTCCGCTACCCCGACCAAAAAACACCTCGTCGTTATCGCCGCCAAAAAAGCTCGGTTCCACTCGGGAGATCTCTCGATCGTGGCTTCCCGCTCCGGCTGGAAACTGTACGAGGCTCGCTGGGATTCGGATAACGCCGCGCCTGTCGTCGCCGCCTTCGAGGCGGAAAAGGTTGTCGTCGTTCTGGTCGGTCTGTCGCCTCTGGTCGACAGCCAGCCGCTCGAGCGGCTGCTGCTGCGGCAAGGTTTCCCCGTAGTGGCAATCGATGTCAGCGAAGACCTACCAGCCGCCACCGGCGAGCCGGCTGCCTGGGTCTTTGGCGTCACGTCGTTTTCGACCGGCCGGGCGCCTCTCCCCGAAGATTCGGCGCTACGGCTCGAATCGTTCGACCCGACGGCAATTGTCCGCGCCGCCGACAGCTGCCCCTGAAAGGGGTTTTTCTTTTTGCTGAACGGGAGCTTCATGGGGGCCTGGGGTAGCGGAAGATATTGACTTTTGTGTTTATTATGATAGAATAATAAGGAACGATCAGAAGATCGATACACAACTCCAAACCACCCCAATACCGACACATGAAAGACAATACCCTCAGAATCCTCGTCTTCTTCAGCACCCGCGCCGCTGCCTCTCAGGCAGAGCCGCAGGCGACTTCCACGACCAGTGGTCTCATTGACCAGCTTACGGTTGTGCAGAACCAGTTCGCCGAAGCCAGCCACCTGGTCTACGTCCGTCGCTACGACGTCAACCCTACGGTGAGCGTGTGCGACATGCCGTTCGACCTCGCGGTCATGATTGGCCGCACCGATCCCGGGTCACTCGCGAACGTGGCTGCTCTCGGGCGGCCGGTGCTCGAGATTGTCGCCGAGAAACCGCAGCGTCCGATCAGCCTTCCGGCTTACGGCGCCTGCGCGGCTGAAGAGGCTTACGCGGCGGCGCAAGAGCTTCGTCGCCGCTACGCGCAGGTGCTCGCTACCTTCGCTTCGCTCCTCCCCGGAATCGTGGTCTCCAAGGTGCCGGAGCCTCTGCTGGCACCAGCCCCTCCGGTTCGCTCGGCTCCTCCGGCGCCTCCTTCGGCTCCGCGCCCTCCTCAGGCTCCTCCTGCGCCCGGCGCACCTGGCGACGGAAACGGTTCCGGCACCGGCGACGGAGACGGCGAGGGAGCCAAATAGCAGTCGTCATATCGTACGAAACCCTCACCGGGCGCTCTTCACCGAGCGCCCGGTCTTCTTTTTGAAAGGTAAAGAAAGGGCGCCCCGCAGGGGCGCCCTTTCTTTATCGGCTCGTGGGCATCGGCTAGACCCCGATGATCACCGTGATCACAATCGGCTGCTTGGAGGTCTCCTGGAAGAGCACCTTGCCGACCTCTTCCGAGACGCGGTTCTCGATCTTGTCGAAGTCGATCGGCCGCGCCGCGCGGGCTACCTCGGTCTCGATGACGCGCTTCACCATGAAGCGGCACTTGCGCAGCAGCTCCTGGTTCTCGCGGAGGTAGATGAAGCCGCGCGAGATGATGTCCGGCGACTTGCGGAGGCGTCCGGTGCGCAGCTCCACCGAGGCGAAGACCGTGAAGAAGCCTGCCTCCGAGAGCGACTGGCGGTCGCGCATGACGACGTCCTGGATGTCGCCGACGGCGAAGCCGTCAACGGTCACGATCTCGCACGGCGCCTTCACCGGCAGGACCTCGATTTTCTGGCCGTCAGCCGAGATGTCGATGAGCGAGCCGTTGTCGGGCACGACCACGTTCTCGGGCTTGGCGCCGAGGCTAATCGCGAGCTGCGCGTGCTGGCGGAGCATGAAGTGGTTGCCGTGCACCGGCATGAAGAACCGGTAGTTGATCTTGTTGTGAATCCAGGCCAGCTCGTCGCGGTTGCCGTGGCCCGAGGCGTGCACGTCCGAGTCCAGGTAGGTGATGACCTTCGCTTGGGTGCGGTAGATGGTGTCCTTGAGGCGGGTGACCGCGTGGTAGTTGGTCGGGATGATCGAGGACGACAGCAGCACGGTGTCCTCCTTGCGGAGCTTGATCGACTTGTGCGTGCCGTTGGCCATGCGCATGAGCGCGGCGAACTCCTCGCCCTGGGCGCCGGTGACGAGCATCACCAGGCGGTCCGGCGCGACAGATTCGACCTGTTCGAGCGGGATGAGCGCCTCCTCGTTCTTGATGAGCTCGAGCATGCGCACGATCTCGACGTTGTTCTTCATCGAGCGGCCTTCGACGCAGACCTTCTTGCCGTAGCGGTGCGCCGCGTCGATGATCGCCATCACGCGCTCCACCTGGCTGGCGAAGGTCGCGATGATGAGGCGGCCCTCCGTCTCTTTGATGATGCGGTCGATGTTGCGGATGACGGTCGACTCCGAGAGCGAGAAGCCCGGCTTCTCAATCGAGGTCGAGTCCATGGTGAGGAGCAGGATGTCGCGGTCCTTGAAGCGCTTGTACTGCTCGACCTCCTCGTCGGTCGGGACGCCGTTCTCGTTGTCGACGCGCACGTCTTCGATGAAGGCGATGTCGCCCGGCGGGGTCTTGATGATGAGGCCCATCGAGTCCGGAATGGTGTGGGAAATCGCGAAGGTCGAAACCTTCATCGTGCTGCCCACGGCTACGGTCTCGTCGCCGTCGAGAATCTTGATGTCCGGCTTCTTGAGGTGCGGGAACTCCTCGTGTCGCTTGGCGACCATGATGGCGCCGAAGCGGCGGGTGTAGACGGGCGGGTGGCCAACCTGGTCGAGCAGGTAGGGCAGGCCGCCGATGTGGTCGAGGTGGCCGTGGGTGATGAAGATCGCGCGCACCTTGTGCTTACGCTCTTCAACGTACTTGGCGTTCGGGAGAATGTAGTCGATGCCCGGGGTGGTCGGCTCCTTGAACTGGAAGCCGGCGTCGACAATGAGGATGTCCTCGGCCGTCTCGATGGCGGTCATGTTGCGGCCGACCTCTTCGACGCCGCCGAGCGGAATGATGCGGAGGCACCCCGGCGCAACCGGCGGGATAGGGGCGCCGGTTTTTGCCTTGGGCGCGAGCGAGCGCGGCGCGCTCGGGCCGCGGCGGGACTTCTGGCGCTGCTTCATGCGCATCTCGCGGTTCGAGGGCGCGAAAGGGGAGGCCGGAGCCGGGCGCGGGGCGTTGCCGCCGTCCTGGCGCGGGGCCTGACCCTGCTGACCTTCTCGCGGGGCGCGGTTCGGGTCGGCTGGGCCACGGTCGCCGCCGCGTCCGCGGCCGCCGCGGCGCCGTCGGCGGCCGCCGAGGCCGGCGCCCTGGGGCTGGCTGCCGTCGTGGTGGTGGACGCGCGGGAGAGCGCCTTCGGGGCGAGGAGAACCCTCGTTGCCCTGAGGGGCCGGAGCGGCGGGCGTGGGGCTGGTGTTCTGGTCCATGTTTGTTTCTTGTGTCTGCTAAACCTGACTAAAAGGAAATTTTTCGACGTGGCGCTACCGGGCAAAGATCGGCCAGACCTCGTCCGTCTCTCGGTGCCACGAGCGGACGAGCGCGAAGCGATCTGCCGGCGAGGCGAGGCGCGGCGGCAGCGGCGCCTCGAGGCCCTCCGGCAGCGCGTAGGTAGCCTCTGGCGCGTACAGGAAGGCCGCCGGAGTGTCTTTCGCGATCAGCTCTGCCGCGCGAGCCATGATCTTGGCGCGTGCCGCCGCGTCTGCCTCGGCGCGCAGCGTCTCGAGCAGCCCGTCGACGGTGGCGTTCGCGTACCCCGCCACGTTGAGGCCGGGATCGGCGCGCTGCGACGAGTGCCAGAAGCTGTAGAAGTCGACGTCGCGGCTGATGACCTCACCGAAGAGCAGCGCGTCGTAGGCGCGCGGCCGAATAGCCGCGTCGACGAGGTCCTGCGGCGCGTAGACCTCCACGCGAACCTCGGCGCCAATGCCGCGCCACGCCGACGCCACCGCCTGCGCCGCCGCCACCAGTTCGGGCGCGTCGGCGGTGACCAGGGACAGCGAGAGGCGTTCGCCTTTGCGGGCGTACACCCCGTCTTCTCCGGCGGCGAAACCGTCCGCCTCTAGGATCGAGCGCGATCGAGCCGCCCGATCGGCTGCCGGCACCACCTCCTCTTTTTCTTCGACGAGGCTACCCGAGAGGTTGGCCCCGGCCCCGTTGCCGGCCTCGAGAGCCAAGGGGCCCTGGAGCGTCGCGCCGTACCCTTTGAGCACTTCGTCCACGAGCGCCTGGCGGTCGATGGAGGCGGCGAGCGCCTCGCGCACGCTGTGGTCGGCCAGAACCGGCGCGTGGCTCTGGTTGAAGAAGGCGGCGAAGACGCGCGGCAGCCGCTGGGTGGCCACGCGCGCGCCGCGCGAAGCGGCGTCGGCGGCGTCTTCTGGTGAGAGCCCGTAGGCGGACTCAACGTCGCCGCGCTCGAGCGCCGCCGCGAGGCGCGTCTCGTCTGGGTACAGGCGGACGGTCAGGTGATCCAGGTAGGGCTTTGCGCCGTCGTAGGCCTCGAATCCTTCGAGCTCGTAGGCGACGGCTGCGTCGTTCTGGCGGACCAGATTATTGAGGGCGAACGGGCCGGCGCCGATAGGCTCCGCGTTCGCGTCCGAGAGCAGGAAGTCCTGCGCCGAAAGCCCCGCGAAGCGTCCGCCCGGCAGAATGCCCATGGTGGTAGCCGAAAGGAAATCCGGGGCCGGCTCGCGCAGACGAAAGACGATCTCGCGTTCGCCGGCAACCTCGACCTCGACGTTGCTCCAGGCGGCCGCGCGGGGGCTCTTCACCTCGGGGTCGCCCGCTTTCTCGACGGTGAAGGCGACGTCCGCCGCGAGGACCGGTTCGCCGTTCTGGAACTCGGCGTCCGGGCGAATCCAGAAACGGTACTCGGTGGCGTCCTCGGAGACAGCGTAGGTGGCGAGGTCCGGCTCGATTTCGCCGGTAGCCGAGACGCGCGTGAGGCCCGCGAAGATGAGCGCGGTGAGGGCGCGGTCGGCATCGGACGCCGCGAGCACGGGGTTCACGAAGCGCGGGGTGCCGACGAGGCCTTCCACGAGGGTGCCGCCTTCGCGCGGCGCCTCGACCAAAGTCTTGCCGATGGCGACGGTGCCGGCCCCAAGCGCCGAGACGAAAGCCGCGACGACGAGCAGGCCAAAGGCCGCCCGTTCGGTAACGGACGACGCGGCTAGAATCGCGCGGACGCGACCAATCGGGCTCAGGTTTTCGCTTTCGAGCGGGTTCACGAGAAAGAAATGCTTCGGGCGAAAAGGGTGGAAAGGGCAGGGGCGGCGTGCGCCCGAAAGGCTTACGCGAGGCGGAAGGCGGCGAAGGCGAGGGCGGCGAAAGCGGCGGCCAGGACTACCGTGGCTACGAAGATGACGCGCTCGGGTCCGCGGCGGGTGTGGAACCCTGCGTCCACGCTGTCAGCACCACCAAGGGCGCCAATGCCCGCGGCAGAGGTCTGGAGGAGGATCGCGCCGATCATCGTGACCGAGATGAGCGCGAGCGCGAAGGAAATCGCGGTAGCCATAGCGGGTAAGACACTACCACGGGGCTTCTGGGTGGGCAAACACCCTTATTTTTAAAGGCGCGAGGTCTGGTGGGGAAAAGATTTGGCCCGCCAGCGTTTTCGCTGGCGGGCCTTGGTTCTTTGGGAAGGGACTTCTGTCTGGTTTAACCGTTTTGGCTGTGTTTCTCGGCGTCGGCCTTACTCACGACCAGGATCATCATGCCCTTGCGGAACACCTCGGGGGTGCCGAGCGCGTAAATGTCCGCGCCGGACATCATGATGGCTGTTTTCCTGCCGTTAGGGCCCGGGGCGACCATTTCGGTCAGCCACGTTTCTTTCTCGTCCGAACTGGAGCCGACGTCCCTGCCGTAGGCTAGCGCCCAGGCGGTGAACATGCAGGCGCAGCACGGCACGAGGTCTTTGGTGGCCAGGAACTCTTTCGCCTCTGCGGCGGGAATTTCTGGAACCGTCACCTCGTAGGCTTGCACCTCTAGGGTAACCCCGGCGCGGCAGCGGTCGAGGATTGCCTGAACCGCCAAGAGATTGAGCTGGAATCCTGCTTTTTGGAGCTGGGGTTCCAGGCCTTTCCCGGCTTTCACCGTGGTCACCTGCCACTTGCGGTGGAGGGCGAGCGGCTTGGCTGGCTCGACAGGTTTATTGTTTGCTTTGGATTTGCTCGCCGGCGCTTTCGCGGGGCGACGTGTCTTTGGGGCTTGGAGTGTTGCCATATTCTGATTCTCTAATTGCTGTCTTTTCTGTCTTTTGTTTTGTCTGAGATCTTCCCTTTAGAACTCAGGTTCCAATGCTACATCTGTTCTGTGAAGTGTCAATTTTTCGCCTTATTCTGCCGCTATTTCCGGCTGCTTTACTGCCTCCTGCCGGCGGGTAGAATCTGCCCGTCGCCGCAACCCGGCGCCTTTACCTAACAACCTAGCGAGATATGGCGAAAGAAAAGTCCGAAACCGTCCGCGTCATCCCGCTCGGCGATCGCGTCCTCCTGCGTGAAATCACGCGCGAGGAGGCGAAGACCGCCTCGGGCATCATTATTCCCGAAAGCGCCAACGCGGAGCGCGACACCAAGCGCGGCGTCGTGGTGGCAGTGGGCGAGGGTAAATTCTCTGACGGCAAGCGCGAGCCGATGTCTGTGAAAGTTGGCCAGACCGTCCTCTACTCCTGGGGCGATCTCGTGACCGTCGACGGCGCCAAGTACACCCTGGTCCGCGACGGCGACATCGCCGCCATTCTCAACTAGCCGCCTAATTTCAAACCTCATGGCTAAGCAAATCGTTTTCTCGGAAGACGCGCGCGGCAAGCTCGCGCGCGGCGTCGCCGCCGTGGCTAACGCGGTCAAGGTGACCATTGGGCCCCGCGGCCGCAACGTCGTCATCGATAAGGGTTGGGGCACGCCCACCATCACCAACGACGGCGTCTCCATTGCCAAAGAGATTGAGCTCGCGGACAAGATCGAGAACATGGGCGCCTCGATTATTAAAGAGGTTGCCACCAAGACCAACGACGCCGCCGGCGACGGCACCACGACCGCGACCGTGCTCACGGGCGCGATGGTCGCCGAGGGCATGAAGTACGTCACCGCGGGCGCCAACGCCCTCGGGATTCGCCTGGCGATCGAGAAGGCCGCGAACGAAGCTGTCGAGACCCTCAAGAAGCTCGCGGTGCCGGTGAAGGGCAAGAAGGAAATGGTGCGCCAGGTAGCCGCTATTTCGGCCGAGTCCGTCGAGATCGGCAACCTCGTCGCCGAGACCATCGAGAAGATTGGCCAGGACGGCGTCGTCACGGTGGAGGAGTCGCAGTCGATTGGCGTCTCGACCCACATCGCCCAGGGCCTCGAGTGGAGCCAGGGTTTCGTCTCGCCCTACATGATGACGAACCCGGAGCGCATGGAAGCCGAGCTCAAGGATCCGTACGTGCTGGTTACCGACCGCAAAATTTCTTCCGTTAAGGAGGTGCTGCCGCTCCTCGAGAAGGTGGCGCAGCAGGGGCAGAAGTTCATGGTTATCGTGGCCGACGACGTCGACGGCGAGGCGCTTTCCACCTTTGTCATCAACAAGCTGCGCGGCACGTTCAACGTGCTCGCGGTGAAGGCGCCGGGCTTCGGCGACCGCAAGAAGGAGGAGCTGCGCGACATCGCCGCTACCGTTGGCGCGAACGTCATTTCCGACGAGGTCGGCCTCTCGCTCGAGAAGGCGGAGCTCTCGGACCTCGGCCGCGCCGACAAGGTAATCGCCACCAAGGACCGCACCGTCGTCGTTGGCGGCAAGGGCAAAAAGGCCGATATCGACAAGCGCGCGTCGCTCGTCGAGGCGCAGGCGCGCAAGGAGGAGTCCAAGTACAACCGCGAGGCGCTCGAGAAGCGCGCGGCGCAGCTGCGCGGCGGCATCGCGGTGATTCGCGTGGGCGCGGCCACCGAGGCCGAGACCAAGTACCTCAAGCTCAAGATTGAGGACGCCGCCAACGCTACCAAGGCCGCTATCGCCGAAGGTATCGTGGCGGGCGGCGGCGTGGCGCTGGTGAAGGCCGCGGCCGGGCTGCGCGCGACCCTCAAGAAAGAGGCCGCCAAGCTTTCGCTCGAGAAGAAGACGGGCTACGACATCGTGATCAAGGCGCTCGAAGAGCCGCTTCGTCAGATTGCCGAGAACGCGGGCCGCGAAGGCGCCGTCATCGTCGATAAGGTAGCGAACGGCGCGGGCCTTTCCGGCTACGACGCGCTCGAGGACGAGATGGTCGACGACATGGTGAAGGCCGGAATCATCGATCCGCTCAAGGTAACCCGTTCCGGGCTCCAGAACGCGGCCTCCGCCGCCGGCATTCTGCTGACCACCGAGGTCGCCATCGCCGAGCTCCCCAAAGAGGAGAAGGCCGGGGCGCACGATCACGGCGAGGGGTACTAGCTGGAGCTTTGGTTTCTGAAGAGGGGCCGCCCGAAGGGCGGCCCCTCTTCTTGTGTGTCTCT
>JBILMG010000040.1:0-6235 GCA_044375695.1 Minisyncoccia bacterium
GCCAGGATAGCGAGGCGCCAGTAGCCGCGGCGGCGCGTCGCCGGCCGGCGATCTCCGCGAACGCGAGCAGCGCCGAACCGGCCACGAGGCCAAAGACGACCGCGCCAACGCCGCGCAGCGAGCCCTCGATGGTCGACTCGAGCGCGAGCCCGAGCGCGATTGCCGGCAGAGTGGCAACCGCGAGCGACCGCGCCTCGGCGCGCTCGGCAGACCCGCGGACCAGCGCGCCGCGCCCGAGCATGGCCAGGTCGCGGCGGTAGAAGAGGACAATGGCGAACGCGGTCGCGGTCTGAATTACCGCGTCGAAAGCCAGCGCCGTCGCGGCGGACTGCCCGGCGCCGAGGCCGAGCACCTCGCGGGCGAGCACCAGGTGTCCGGTCGAGGAAACCGGCAAAAATTCGGTGAGCCCTTGGACGAGGCCCAGAATCGCCGCCTGCAAGTTTTCTCCTATGGCGCCCATTAGCTTTGCCGGGCTAAAATACCACGGCATGCACAGAAACTCTCTCGCGCTCGCCCTCTCCGCCTGCCTCGCCGTCGCCGCGCTCGCCGCCGTCGCCACCATGCGCGCCGACGACATCGCCGCCACCATCGACCGCCCCGAGTCTCCGGCCACCACCAGCCCCGTCATTCGCCCGCTATCGAAGGACGACCACTTCGTCGGCAACCCGAACGCGACGGTAACCTTCGTCGTCTACAACGACTTCGAGTGCCCGTACTGCAAGCTGTTCCACCCGACCGCTCTCTCGCTCGTCGACGCGATCGGCCAGGACGGCGGCGCCTCGGTGGTCTACCGCCACTTCCCCAACGACCGCCGCCACGAGCGAGCGCAGGACGCCGCCGTGGCGAGCGAGTGCGTCGCGGAACTCGGCGGCAGCGAAAAGTTCTTCTCGTACGCTGAAATTCTCTACGCCAACTCGCCGGACTCGCTCTCGGAAGAATCGCTCCAGGCCGCCGCGGCCGGCCTCGGCATCGACCCGGACGCCTTCACCGCCTGCCGCGTCGGCGAAGCGGCAAAGGCGCGGGTGGCCCGCGACTACCAGGACGGCCTCGAGCTCGCCAAGAACGACCCGGCCTTCGGCACCCCGTACATCGTGGCCCTCTCGCACGATGGCCGGCAGGTGACCATTTCTGGCAACGCCTCGCGCGCCGACCTCATCCAGGTGGCGCGGGTGCTGTCGCTGCCTCCCGAAGCCGCCGCAGAGTAGCGGCGCCCGAAAACTGAAACCGCCCGATCGGGCGGTTTTTCTATAGCCGGCGCGCCGCGCGCAGCTCGCGCATGCGGCAGTACTCGCACTTCTGGTCCTCGCAGCGGCGATCCCAAAAGGCGAGCGCGTCAATCTCGCGCGCCGCCGCGAGCGCCTCGGCTTCCACCGCTTCGAGGTCGGCGGCGTCGAGCGGCACGGAGACCTCGCGAAACTGCCCGCGGGAATCGGCGCGCACGAAGGCGATGGAGCCTTCCGAGACGCGCTGGCCCTTCCCCGCCGCGCCGCGCTCCAGGAGCAGCTTGTAGAAGCGTAGCTGGCGCAGGTAGCGGCCGTCCGAGCCCTTGGCCTCGCCGCGCACCCAGGCCTCGCTCTTGGGTTTGGAGAGCTTGTAGTCGAGCACCTTGAGTCGGCCAGGCTCGACCTCCGAGACGAGGTCGATGTTACCGGTGAGCGGCAGCTGCCATTCACCCAAATCGAGCGAGACGCCGACCGCCTTAACCTCGGCGCGGTCCGCCGGCTTGAATTCGCAGGTCTCCAAGAAGCCGACCAGCTGGTCGCCGCCCTGCGACAGAAGCTCCTCGCGAGCTTCGGGCAGCAGAGGAATCTTGGAGAGCTCAGCCGCGAGGCGCTCGCGGGCCCACGCCTCGGTGACAGGCTCGCGCAGCGCCGCGGCGGCGGCCAAGACGGCGTGGGTGGCGGTGCCGAGGTCCTGGGCGCGCGTGCGGGCCGACGGCAGGCGCAACAGCGAGCGGTAGACGAACTTCCACGGGCAGTCGAGGTAGTTCTGCAGCGCCGTCACCGACATCGGGCGGGTACGGAAAATTTCGTGAACCACCTGACGCTCGGAGGCGTCGGCGGCGGCCGCAGCCTCGTCGGGCAGCCGGGCGGCGCGCGCGAGCGCCGGGCGCAGGGGCGGCGTGCCAGCCGCGACCGCTACCTCGCGCTTCGGCGCGGCGATTTCGAGGATCAGCGCCGACGGCGTGAGCGCCTTGCCGTCCTCGCGCGCCGCGGCGTGCGAGACCGCGCAGTAGTCCTTGGCGCGGGTAACCGCCACGAACAGGAGGCGCCGAATCTCCTCCTCGTCCTTCTTGTGCTGCGCCGGTAAATGGAAAAGTTTTCGCGACGGCTTGCCCTCCCACTTGTCTCGGGTGACGCCGAAGGCGTAGACGCGGCCGAACTCGAGCCCCTTCGAGGCGTGCGCCGTCAGCAGGCGCACGCCTCCCTGCTGCGAGGTCGGCCGCGCCGAGAGCTTGGCGCCAAACTTGGCGGCGGCGTCGAGGTGCGCCAGGAACCCGCGAGGCGTAGCCGAATCGCCCGCCGCCTGCGAGTACGCCTCGGCCTCGCCGAAGAGCCGCTCCAAGGCCGGCAGGCGGTCGACCGCCTCGTCCGAGACGACAACCTCGCGCGCGAGCCCCGTCTCGTACAGGCAGGCCTCGAGGAACTCGAGGGTATGCGCGCTGCCGGCAAGAGACGCCAGACGCTCGAGCACCTTACCGGCGCGGCGCAGGCTCTCCGGCTCGAGCACGCGGTACTCGCGCAGGAGCCCGGCGGCGCGCGCAAGCTCGAGCAGCGAGCGGCGCGTGTCGCCGGCGGCGGCAATCGCGCGGGCCAGGTCGGCTGGCGGCACGCCGAGGCAGCCCACCCTAAGCGCCGCGGCGACCAGGTCGTCCTGCCCCGGGTTTAGCGCCGCGCGGAAAATGGCGAGGGCGCGGCGCGTGTCGGGGTGCGCGGAAATGTCGCGCTCGGCCTCGAGGGAAACGGGGAGCCCGGCGGCGCGCAGCCACTCGGCCGCCTCGAAGAGGTCGTTGTTGGTGCGCGCGATGACGGCCACTTCGCCCAGATCGATACCCTCGTCTCGGGCGCGAACCGCCTCGGCCGCCACCCACGAGAGCTCCGCCGCGCGCGTCGGGTGGCCGACAACCTCGATTTCGGCATCGCCCTTAGACTCGCGGCCGGACAGGCGAGGGCGCGGCATGCCGCCCTCGGGCGCCGGCCCCACAATTTCCGCGGCGGCGTCCAGGATTGGCTGGCGCGAGCGGTAGTTGTCGGTGAGCTTCACCAGCTGGGTGCCGGGATAGCGGGAGGCAAAGTACAGGAAGTTCTCGATCGAGGCGCCCTGGAAGCGGAAAATCGCCTGCTTCTCGTCGCCTACCACGAAGAGGTTCGGCGAGCCTTCGTCGCCCGCCAGGAGCTCCAGGATGCGGTTCTGCGAGGCGTTCGCGTCCTGGTGCTCGTCGGCCAGGATGTAGAGCGCGGATTCGCGCGCCTCGGCCAGCGCCGACTCGCTGCCCTCGAGCGCGCGCACCGCGCCGTAGAGCATGTCGTCGAAGTCGTACACCTTTCGCTCGCGGCGCGCCGCGTCGTACTTCTCCATGAGCGACGCGAGCTCGCGCGTGCGGGCAATCTTGCGCAGGTCGGACTCGGCGGAGGCCTTGAGCTTCCCCTTGTTGGGGCCGCGTGTCACCAAATTGCCCTCGTCGGCGCGCATCGCCTTATCCTCGACGTCTAGCCAGGCTCGCAGCGCCTCGGGCGTCTGGTTCTCGCGCTTGAGGTGCGAAAGCGCCCCGGCGGCGTCGCGCACGTAGTAGGTGGGGTCGCCGGCAGGCTTCAGGTGCTCCCAGCGGTTGCCCTCGAGGAGCTCCGCAATGAGGCCGAGCTTCTCGGTTTCGCCCAGGTGGCGGCCGCCGATGATTTCCGGGAACGCCTCGGGGTAGCGCTCGATGAGGCGCGCCGCGTAGCTGTGGAAGGTGTGCACCTCGACCTTAGCCGCGGCGGCCGCGCCGGCGAATTTGGCCAGCTTCTCGCGCATGGCGCGCACGGCCGCGTCGGTGAAGGTTAGCGCGAGGATGCCGTCCGGCGGCGCGTCCGTCTTTTGCAGAATGTTCGCGATGCGCAGCGCCAAGACCGTGGTCTTGCCGGTACCCGGACCCGCGATCACCATCACCGGGCCGTCGATGGTGTCGACGGCGGCTTTCTGCCCGGCATTCAGCTGGGAGTAGGCGCGCGCGAATTCGGGGGTTGTCGCCAAAGCCCGAAGATTCTACCAGCCGCGGATAAATTGACGGAATTATTAAAAGATTGTAATTTAAACAAGAACCTAGTCCGGTTCTTGAAAACAATGAATACCGCTACCCTACACCCGCCCCACATCCTCGCGCGCGTCGAAATTCCCGACCCTGAAAGCGAGGAGATCCGGGCCCTCGCCGAGAACGACCCGGCTACTTACGCCGCCAAAAATCTCGGCTACGCCCACCCCAAGCACGCGAAGGCCAAATCCTCGATGAGCAAGCTCGCCCGCGAGCTCCGCAGCGCCGGTGTGAAACCATTCGACCCCAATTCGGTCGAGCGCTACAAAAAGAAAAAGGCAAAAATTCCCTGCTTCGGCCGCCTCTTTGAGGCGGTTGTGACGCCGGTATCCATCATCGCCTTCTTCGCCGCCGCTGGCGCGATCCTGCTCAACAGCGCCATCCTCGGCTGTGCGAAAATTTTCGCCGTCGAATGGCTAGCCAACGCGGCGTGGGGCACCCAACCCTTCTTCGTCTGCTCCGCGCTTCTTTTCTGGCTTCTCGTCGTGGCCGTAGCCTTCTCCTCGAAGAAAGTGAAGGTCCTGAAGGGAGAATGGAGTCGAACCGGGATCGAGGGGTACAAAGAAGAGGTTCCCCTCTTCGCCCTCGAAACGATGCAAGAAATTCACATGCGCTGCCCCGAAGCGCAATTCTGGGTCGAGGAAATGCATGTGGAAAGTCGTCTCTGCGACCCTTTCCTGGGCGTGACCGACCCGGAAACCAGAGAGGTCTACTACCTCGAGGTCTGGGACGAGCCCAGCTTTAACGAAACCCGTGTCGTCTGATGACACCAACCCCGGCGTTCGCCGGGTTTTCCTTTTTGTTCAGGTGAGCGACCTCGAACGGGTAACATTTTATAAAAACGGGAACGCGCGTGGCGTGGCGCGCCGAAAATTCGGGAAAAATAAAAACCTGGGTCGAGACGATGCTCGACCGCAGGTTGATGGTTGGCGCGGGTGCCTTTAGTTGACGCCGGCAGACGGGGTCTGCGCGAGCGCCAGCGGGTGATCTTTGGGGGTCACCACGCGGGTGGCGTGGCGCTCTGCCCGATAGGACACGTCGCCGTTGGCGGAAAAGATTGGCTCCAGCTTCCACACCACGACGTCGAATTCGACATCGTTGGGGTGGTGCGGCAACGGTTTGGGAACCGTGCCAATCGGGAAGCCGACCTTGAAGCCGTCGCGGTGCGGATTTTCCCGCAGCCACTTTGTAGTTTTCTCGGACAGCAGGAGCTTTTGGCCCTCGCCGCGAGAAAACTCTTCGACCTTAACAACCGTGTAACGGTCGCCAGAGGTGAGGCCGCCTGGCGTGAGCGAATCGAACGTGAACTCGCCCATGAGGGCAAGCTTGGCCATTTCGACGTCACGCTCGAGCTTGGCCATGGTCAGCTGCGTCCACTTGAGGAAGCCGACGAAGCCGATGAGAAGAATGGAGAGAATTATGTGCCTGGTTTTCATGGGTGTATTGGGTGTTTTGATTGAGCCTTACTTATATATTATACATTATTTATAGGTATTGTCAAAACAATGCCGCGGACGGAAGGGCGCACAGGTAAAAGAAAAGCCCCGCCTTCGGCGGGGCTCGGTCAGAAAAACTACGCGCCGGCTGGTTACGGCTCGACGTGCGTGAGGCTAAAGGTGATGGTGCGGGCCAGTTCGGAAACCTTGCCGTCACCTCCCACAATAGCCACCAGCGGATCATCTCGCCGGGACATTCCCTCTAGCACAATGTCTGGCGCCAGGGCGTCGAGGAGCCTCACCAGGTCGGATGCCTTTGCCTCTCCGAACACCTTGCCGGAGACAAAGAGGATGGCGTCCACCTCTTCGCCTTTAAGGCGCCGCCTCAGCTCTTCGTCGAGGAGCCTCTGCTCGATTTCGTCGAGGCGAACGCTCGCGACAATCTCGAACCCCTCAACCTTCGGCCACTCGAGAGCTTCTCCGATGAATTGAAGGAAGGGGGCGCCTT
>JBILMG010000041.1:0-5994 GCA_044375695.1 Minisyncoccia bacterium
CGCGGCCGTTGTCGACGACGCGCACGCGATTGCCCGGCAGGAGCGCTACCTCGATGCGGTCGGCGTAGCCGCCCATGGCCTCGTCGCGGGAGTTGTCGAAAATCTCCGTGATGAGGTGGTGGAGGCCATCCGGGCCGGTAGACCCGATGTACATGCCCGGGCGTTTGCGCACCGGGTCGAGGCCTTCGAGGACGGTAATTTGGTCGGCGCCGTAGGACTGGCCTTTCGTGGGTTTAGCCATAGGAAATCGCGCTTTTTAGCCGAAAGATTGTATCACCCGACCAGACCACGCGACATCTTGACCATCCCCTTCTTTGTGCTATAGTGGCCACGGAGATTGATGGCGCACCTCCTCCAGTACCTATACCGCAGCGGCCTATCTGTCTTGGCCCACGGCGAACATGCCTTGGTTGCGGAGCGAGGATTTCAATCCTTCGGGCGTCAGCCCCCTGGGGATTGGCTCACGCTAATCCTCAGGACACTTTCCGGCCGTCGCGAGAACTTCTCGCGACGGCCTTTCCCTTTTAGGTGCGACGGCGTGGCGACTACGCCCTGGCGGCGAAAACGGCGAACCGGCGGAAGTAAGATCCGAGGAATCGCTCGGCGACGAAGACGCCCTCCCCCTCGCCCGACCGGTCGTCTGGGTCGTTGATCACGAAGCCGCCTTCGGCGAGACCGGTCACCACCACCAGGTGGCCCTCTTTGTTGGTGCGGAAGTCTGGCGCCACCGAGACAATCACCTGCTCGCCGCGGCTAACCGCCTCGCGAACCTTGGCCATGCCGTACTCGAGGTGCGCCGCGTCGAGCTCGAGGTCGTCGCGCCACTCGGCGAGGAGCGGGTCGTACCGGCGCCCGCGGAACTCTTCGTGGTAGCTGTGGAGGCCTCGGTTCCTCATGAGCGCGCAGATGGCCGCGTGCGGCATGCCGTCCTTGGTCCAGGCCAGGTGGCCGGTCATAGCCTGCGCTTCGGCCAGGAGCTCGTCTGGGGTGGCCTCGACGCCGGCGGCGCAGAGCACCATGGCGGAGCAGGCGAGGCCGCAGGCGCGCGGCTGCCACGCCTCGTCCGAGACGTGCCGCCACTGCGAGAAGTACGGGCCTTTCATGCCCGGTGATTGTGTCGCGGCCGGGCTCGCCCCGCAAGGCAATTGACACACCTAGACAATAGGGGTACAAAAGCGTCAAAGGAGAACAATCCCATGACGCTACTACTGACCGCACTCTTCTGGGTGCTCAAAATCCTCGGCGTGTGGGCCATGCTCGGCACCGCCTTCGCCTACGCCGAACACGCCCTCGACCGCTGGGGCAAGATGGACCAGGCCACATTCCGGCGCCGCATGATTATCTACGGCCCAGTTGCCTGGATCATGAACGGCTTCGTCTGGCTCTGCGAGCGCCGAGCCGCTGCCCGCGCCGCCAAGGCCACCCCATCCGCCAAGTGAAAAATCGGCCGCGTCCTCTCGGGCGCGGCTTTTCTTTTTGAGCGACAGCCGCGACTAGCGAATCTCCCAGCCCTGCGCGCGGAGCGCCGCGTAGGCCGCATCGGTCGCCGCGGCGATCTCGACGTCGGAGAGGGTTCGGTCGGCAGCCTGAAGGATGAGGCGGAAGCCGTAGGAGGTGCGGGTGGGCACGTCGTCTTTGGCGGGCTTGGTGAACTCGTCGAACTTGTAGAGCTTCACCAGGAGCGGACCCGCAGCCGCGCGAATCACGCCGGCAACCTCGGCCTCTTTGCCACCTTCCCCGGGGACCCACACGGCGACGTCGCGAGCGGAGTACGGGTAGGGCGAGAGCGGCGTGAATCGGTGCGAGGCCGGCAGAGGCACGAGCGAGCTCTCCTGACTAAACCCGGAATCAAAATCATTGCCGAGAGAGAATAGGACCGTTCGGAAAAAACGAGACTGAGGGGTTTCGATGTCTGGATACCACTGCTGAACCTCAGGAACAGAGAGGAGAGCCGCTTCCGCGAAGCCAAGCTCCGAAACTGCTAGTTTTGTTTTTTCTACCAGTTCGAGAAGTTGTTTCTCTTTCGCGGCTGCGTAGCAGCAAATAAGGACAAGCTCTTCGCGTGCGCACAAATTATTATCAAGGTAGAAAAACTTCGTGAGCTCGAAACTACCGAAGTTTTCTATCCCTCTCCAAACCCGAATATGCTCGTAAGACCTGATAAACGAAGTGAAGGATTTGCCTACGCTCTGAAACTTATCTTTCAAAAAGGGCTTCTCTTGATTTGCCGGTTTTAGGATTTCGATTTGACCAGCTCCCGAGAAGCTCGAGGTGAGCACTTCGTAGAAGCCCAGCGGCAAGAGCGCCGCGCGAATGGCTCGGGCGAGCGCGAACTCGCCGGTGGCGACGGCGGGCGCGGCCTCGGGCAGCGCGACAGCCTCGAGCGCCTCGAGGTTGCCCAGGCGGCCAATCTCTTCAATCAAATCTTCCGGCGCGCGCAGGTCGAGGCGCTCGGGCGGCACGGTCGCAATCAGCCGAGGCTCTTCGACGAGCGCGGCGCGACGGTAGCCGACAACCGTCTTGAACTGCTCGCTCTCGGCAATCTTCTCGCGCTTCACGAGGTCGCCGTTGCTGGTCGCGTGGATCACCTCGCCGTCACCCGCGTAAATGCCCACGTGATCGACGCCGACATCGTCGGGCGTCGAAACCTTCGAGCCGCGGGCGTACTCCATGGTGGCGGTCTGCGGCAGGCGCCGGACGCCGCCGCCGACGCAGGAGAACACCAGGTCGCCCGGTTGGAGCTCCCCTTCGGAGATCTCGAGGCCCCAGGCGAACTGGTCAACCGCGATGCGCGGCGCGGAAAGGCCGGCCTCGGAACACGCGTAAGCCACCAAAGACGAGCAGTCGAAGGCCGCCGGCGCATCGTACAGCACCGAGGCGCCGTACTTGTAGGGCTTGCCTACGGCCTCGCGGGCAACCTCGAAAATGCGGCCGGCAGGGCTCGCCAGCTCGCGGACCTCGCAACCTACCGACTCGAGGGCGAAGCGGGCCTCAGCGGCCGTCACAGGGCGCCCCAGGAGGCGCGAAGCCTCGGCCACCGAGACGCCGGTCTTGTACGGGTGCGCCCTACGCGGGTAGTGGTCGAAGGCGCCGGAGAGGCCAAACCCCTCCCCCGCGGCCACCTCGCAGAGGACGTCTGCCCAGCGGGCCATGCCGCGCGCGGCGAGCTCGGGCGTGATCTCGACCTCGAAGCGCTTCGAGGCGTCGGTGCGCAGGTCGTAGCGCTGCGCGGCCTTGCGCACGGTCACCGCGTCAAAGTTGGCCGAGGTGAGCAGGGCGCGGGTGGTCGACGCCGAGACGCCGGAACGCGCGCCGCCCTTCACCCCCGCGATGTCGAGCGGGCCTTCATCGTCGGCAATAACCAGCGTGCCCGGGTCGAGCTCGATTTTGCGGCCGCCGAGGATCTCGAGCGATTCGCCGGCAACCGACGCGCGCACGCGCACGGCGCCGCGCACGCGGTCGAGGTCGAAGGCGTGGGTCGGCTGGTTCTCGAGGTAGAGCGCCAGGTTGGACGCGTCGACGATGTTGAAAATATCGCGCTGGCCGAAGGCGGCAATTTTCGCCTTGAGCCACTCGGGCGATGGCCCGACGGAAAGGCCCGAGACCTCGACGGCCACGAAGCGGCGGCAGCGCGCGTCTTCGACAGAAATAGAAACGGAAGGCGCGGCGCCCGTGGGCAACGAGGGCTCGGGCTCGTTCTGGAGCGGCACGCCGGAAACCGCCGCCACCTCGCGCGCCACGTAGCGGAGCCCCAGGCAGTCGTGCGCGCGGTTCGGCAGAATGTCGGCGTCGATAACGGCCGCGTCGCCCTCACCCTCGATCCCCTCAATCTCGAAGGAGCGCATCGTGAGGAGGCGCGCCAATTCCTTCGGAGCCGGGAGCGGCGCCGCGAACATTTCCGAGAGCCAGGAGTACGGGATGCGCATAAGCCTAGAATTGATCGACGACGCGCAGATCGCCCGAGTAAAAGTGGCGCACGTCGTCGACGCCGTAGCGCATCATCGCCACGCGGTCGACGCCCATGCCAAACGCGAAGCCCGAGTAGCGGCGCGGATCGATGCCGACGGCCGAGAGCACCTTGGGGTGCACCATGCCGGCGCCGAGGATTTCGACCCAGCCCGTCCCCTTGCAGGTCGGGCAGCCCTTCTGACCGCAGGCGACGCACGAGGCGTCCACCTCGACGCCCGGCTCGACGAACGGGAAGAACGCCGGGCGCAGGCGCACCGCGGTGCCCGAGCCAAAGAGGCCTTCGGCGAACTTACCTAGCGTCCACTTAAGGTTAGCGAGGCTAATCCCCTCGCCCACCACCAGGCCTTCGAGCTGGTGGAACTGCACCTCGTGGGTGCGGTCGGTGGCCTCGTTGCGGTACACCTTGCCCGGCGCAACGATGCGGAACGCCGGGACCGGCACGCCCTCGGCGCGGCACTTCGCGACCAGGTTGCGCATGTAGCGAATCTGCACGCTCGAGGTGTGCGTGCGCAGGAGCTCAGCCGGCGCCTCGGCTGGATCGCCGGCGAAAGGCGCGGCGGGCCCGGCGACCGATTCAGAATTCGTCGCGAGGGGACGCGCGCCCGAGCGAGCGGCCGCGTCTTCCGACGACAACGTGCCCACCGCGGCACGACGAGGAGGAAACGGGGCCGCGCAGCCGGGAGCCGCATCTCCCGCAGCAGAATTCTGAATCGAGGAGCCGGGCAGCTTGAGCCAAAAGGTGTCCTGCATGTCGCGGGACGGGTGGTCCTTGGGAACGTTGAGCGCGTCGAAGTTGTGGAAGCCGTTCTCGAGCTCGGGGCCAGACGCGACCGAGAAGCCGAGCTTCTCGAAAATGGAAACAAGCTCATCCTGGACGCGGGAAACCGGGTGCGGGTGGCCGACGGAGGCGGAAGCTTTGGAATCGGCCATTGCCGGCGAATCCTAGCGTCCGGCGGGCCTTTATTCAAATGCGAAAGCCGCCCCGACGGGCGGCCCTTCGGAAAGAAAAACTAGAGCCGGATTTCCCAGTACTCGGCGCCCTGCCGCACGTAAATCACGCTGTCGGCGACGCGCGCCTCGAGACCGGCGCCAGCCTTCAGCAAGGTCGCGTTGCGGCCGCCGCGGCCGTCGGCCTCTACCAGCCAGAGGCCGGTCTTGGTGGTCACCGCGAAGATATCGGAGCGGCCGAGCGCGAAGTCGAACCACAGGACGGGGTTCGGGAGCGAGACGACAGACTCGTCGACGCAGCCGTCGGGCGAGCACAGGTAGTGCGGCGTCGCCTCGGGATCGCCCAGCCAGGCGAAGCGCAGAGTGCCGCCGCGCAGCCAGGCGCCGACGCCTCCCAGAACCTTGAGGGTCGGCTCTTTCTCGAGATCGCGACGGCCAGCTTCGGCGAGCGCCGCGACCACGGAAAGCCGGGCCGAGTCGACGGCGACCGCCTTGGTCGAGGTTGCCTTGGTCGCGGTAGCGGGCGCAAAGAGCGCCACGACCTCGGCGTAGCGGGGATTCGGGGACGGCTTCGCGACGGGCGTGCCAGTGGCGACAGGTTCGGCTGGCAAAGTTTTCAGAATTGCCGCAACCGGCACCGGCTCCGGCAAGAGCGCGGGCCGCCACTCGGTCACCAGCTCCGGGTACACCTGGAGAGTTTTCTCCCAAGTCTGGTAGCCGGGCTTCGAGACGGCCACGCGGTAGCTACCGGAAAACAGGTTCTGCACCAGGGCGTTCCTAGAGATGAAGCTGGTAGTCTCCCGCTCATCCTCGTCCACCGAGACCGTGACGCCGGACTCGCCGACGCCGACGTAGATGCCGCCGGTGCGAATCAGCTTGAAGGCGTCGCCGAGGTCCGAGAGGCGGTAGCCCTGCGCGTAGCCAATCAGGATCGGCGTCATCACGGCGAAGACCGCCACCAGGGCGGCGAGGTAGAGCTTGCGTCGGGTTCGGGAGAGCGGAGCCATCTGGTTCTTGCGGCGAATGCTACCGCGCCGGCGCCGGAGCCGCGTCCACAGGGGCGCCGCCGCGCGCCTT
>JBILMG010000042.1:0-5708 GCA_044375695.1 Minisyncoccia bacterium
CCATTTCTTCGGCCGATATCGCGCTCCACTGCCTGGTGTTCCAGACCGACGATCCTTTCATAAAGCCTTTTTTGAGGGCGGCTTCGTCGCGGACGTCGATGAACTTAGCGCCGTAGTGTCGGTCTTCACGCACGCCTTCTCCTGGCACGAAGAATGTTTTTTCGCGAGGGATGGTGACGTGGGTGCCGTAGGGTGGGCAGATTAGGCCGCGGCGCACGCGGCCGCTAACCTCGAAGGAGGGGATTGGTTCGGTATTCATTTTGGGAAGTTTCGGGCAGAGGCTACACCAGGGGCAAAAGAAAAGCTCGCGGCTAGGCGAGCGATACCAGGAACAGCCGGTTTTGCCCGTCGTGGGGCCAGTGGTAGCGGTCGATGCCGCCGTGCCGCACCAGCGAGAGGTCGTGATTCTGCGTGTTCGGATAATCGCAGATCACCGCGCTCACGTCTTCGGGTAGGTCTGGGCAGTCGGCCGCGACCAGGTTGGCGGGCATCGCGCGGCCGAGGATGTGCCGCCAGTAGGCGCACGCCTCGTCGATGCGCGCCCAGCGTGCGCCCTGTGCGGCGATTAGGGCACCTATCTGGGCGAGCGAGATTGCCTCTTCTGCGGCGCAGGTAACCCGCGCGAGGGCGAGCTTGCCGGCTAATTTTTCTATAGGTTCAAAAGATACGGTGGCCATTTCTGCGCACGTTACCCGGAGCGTCTGGTCGGGGCAAGCGCTTTGCTTTCTGGGGCATCTGGCGTTAGCGTGCCGCCGATATGCTCAAAAAACTACAAGAATTAATTGTGAGCGGCCGCCTGGGCGAAATGCTCAACGACGGCCAGCCCTGGAAGTCGGTCGACGTGACCTACGACAAGCCTCGCGTGCGGCGCTTGTGGCGACCGGATGGCGAGAACCGCGTCTGCCTGCACCTGATAGAGCCGTGCGGGGCGGACGAGCCGTTCTTCCACCCTCACCCGTGGCCGTCGGCTATGGTGGTGCTGTCGGGGTGCTACGAGATGCGCGTGGGCTACGGCCCCCGCAGTGGCCAGCCGCCGCCTCGGTCGTCGCCGATAATTCTCTCGCAGGGTTCCTGCTACGAGATGGTCGATCCCGACGAGTGGCACAGCGTGCGGCCGCTCGGCGAGCAGTCGCTCTCGGTCATGCTGTCCGGCCCTCCCTACAAGGATCAGACAATGCCGAAAGTTCCCGCCACGCCGCAGTCTTCGCTCGACGAGGGTTGGGCCGGGCACATTAAGCTGCTCTGCCTGCAGGAGCTCACCTTTGTGAAAATGCCCGGCTCGGCGCTCTGGAGCGTCGGCTCCTAGCAGCCGGCCTCGCCGCTGACAGCTGTCGGCGGCTTTTCTTTTTTAATTTGACCAGCTGGATCCGAACGCCCGCCACGGGATTTTCATGCCAGGGCTAGGGCATTCGCGCAAAACCCAACCAACGTATGAGTTGCTGTTAGGCCCGGGGAAAATTTTGTAGAGATTCTTGTTCGGGTAGATGGGGGAGCTGGCTTCGATGAAGTGAGCCAGCTTTTCCGCGGCAGATCCTTCACCCCCAGATATATTGCAAACTTCTTGGCTCGCGAAGCGCCACGCGTTTACCGCCGGCGTCCTTCCCGGGAACACTCGCGTGCCGAGCCGTGGCGGGTATAGGTCGCGGTGTACGTGCCCCCAACTTAAACCTCCTCGGTTTTGAGACGACCAGACGTCCCACCGGCTCTCGACGCCGTCTCGCGAGACCACGAACCAGACGTGCACAGCGAACGGGAGCAACAGCGAAACCGGCGAGGAAAAAACAGAGACCGAGTACCGCGCTCCTGCGCGCTCATCTAAATTGCTCATAGGCACGGCGCTGAAATTATAGGGCAAGACGCACGGGCGCTGGTATAGAATGGCTAGCCATGAAGCGCTTCATCCGTACCTACCTTCGCCTGGCGGGCCTCGTCTTTCCGGGCGCGGGCGTCGTTGCCTGGGGTACCTTCGCCGCCTTCGCTGTTTTAGCTTTCCGGGGGACGGCGCAGTCCGCCGTCGAGGCGGCGCTGGTGAACGCTCTCGTCGCCGGCAACGGGGCGCTGGTCTGGTGGCTGCTCTCGGGACTCGTCGGCATCATCGTGGTTTGGGGCGCGCTGGGCGAGTGGCAGCGCTACCTCGAGCGGCTGCTGTGGTTCCGCACCGAGGAGAAGTTCGAGCTGGCTCTGGCCCGCAAGATGGCCACGCTCGACATCGCGGTGCACGATGATCCAAAACGCAAAGACCTCATCGAGCGCGTTCGCGAGCAGGGTATGTGGCGCGCCATGTCGTTCGCCGCGGACACGCCGTTCCGGCTTCTTGGCGAGGGGCTAACCTTCTTTGCTTCCGTTGTCGCGATCGGCCTGTGGAGCCCCTGGCTCGCCCTCCTGGTGGCGCTCGCGACAATCCCGGAGCTCATCGCCGAGCACCGCGCCGGCAGCGAGGTGTGGGGGATTTGGGGCGCCGACGTCGAGGTGCGTCGCCGCTATAACGCCGCCCGCGGCCTCTTCGAGAAGGCGCGCGACCTCGTCGAGGTTCGCCTCTTCCAGACGGGGCGTTTCCTCATCGGCCGCATCACGCAGCTCTTCCGCGAGTTCCAGGGCAAGCAGGTAGACGTCGAGCGCCGGCTCACGCGGCGCAACCTCGTGGCCGGCCTCGTGTCGAACGCGGGTATCGCCTTCGCGCTGGTCTCGTTCGCCCGCCAGGCGCTCGCGGGCGAAATCGAGCCGGGCACTTTCATCTTCCTTTCGTCGTCTCTCTTCGCGCTGCGCTCGGCTGTCTCGTCGCTGTTCCGCCAGCTGGCGCGCCTGCGTTCGTACTACGTGTTCGCGGCGGACTTCGCCGACCTGCTCGATCTGCCGAACGAGGTGCGCTCGCTCCCGGACGCGCCGAAGATTCCGGCCGACCGCACGCCCGAGATCGTCTTCGAGGACGTGTCGTTCACGTACCCCGGCGCCGATCGCCCCTCGATCGGCCGCCTCTCGCTCACCATTCCGGCCGGGCAGAAACTGGCCATTGTGGGCGCCAACGGGGCGGGCAAGACCACCTTCGTGCGCCTCCTGTGCCGCTTCTACGATCCCACCGAAGGCCGCATCCTCGTCGACGGCAAAGACCTGCGCGAGTGGGACCTCGAGAGCTGGTACGCGCGGCTCGGGGTCCTGTTCCAGGATTTCTCGCGCTACCCATTCGACGTGGCCACCGCGATCGCGGTGGGTCGCAACCCCGGCAGCCCCGATCTCGAGCGCGTGCGCGGCGTAGCCGTCGCATCGGACTCGGCGCCGTTCATCGAGGCTCTGCCGGAAGGCTACGGGCAGCAGCTCTCGCGCGACTTCACCGGCGGGGTAGAGCTCTCTGGTGGCCAGTGGCAGAAGCTCGCGATTGCCCGCGCCCTCTACCGCGACGCCGGCCTGCTCGTGCTCGACGAGCCCACCGCGGCCGTCGACGCCGAGTCCGAAATGAAAATCTTCGAGGCGCTCGAGCGCCTGCCGGACACGCAAACGGTCATCCTCATCTCGCACCGCTTCTCGACCGTGCGTCACGCCGACCAAATTGTCGTCATCGAGGACAAGGCGATCGCCGAGCGCGGCACCCACGAGGAGCTCCTCGCCCAGGGCGGCACCTACGCTCGCCTCTTCTCGGCGCAGGCGGAGGGGTACCGGTAGGTCGTTAGATCTATGGAAAGTATCAGAAACCAACCAAGCCGCGAGCAGCTCCTGCTGATGGAGCGCTTCACCGAGCTGTACAACGCCCCGCCTCTCGATGGGTACATTTCATTTTTTGCCCTCTCGACCGTTGGGGCCGAAAGCGCCGACTCGCCTGAATCCGAGCGCGCCGATGCGTGCATCGTCGTGCGCCTCCGCGAGCCGTTGCCGCGCGAAGTAGAAATTCCGGCCGAGTTCGAGGGGGTTAAGGTCTTCGCGAAAATTTAAGGTCACCGCGCGGCTGCTTGCGTGCGAGCCTCGCCGGTGCGAGGCTCGCACCAAAGTATGGCGGACTTTCTCATCTCTGATTTCGGGTACGCGAACGAGCCGGGCGCACTCGCGACGGTTACGTTCGGCGCCGGCGAGCGGCGAAGAATTTCGGCGGTCTCGGCGCTGCTGGCTCAGTTTTCGGCAACGTGGGTTCCGCTGTGCCGGGTGCACGCGCTGCGGAACGAGTACCGGCGCGGGCAGCTCCCGCTGCCCGGAGACCGGATCGTGTGCGACTGCCCAGATCTTGGGCAAGATCGCGTCGCGATACTCTCGTGCCGTCGAGAGAGGGGGCGTCTTCGCTACCGCCTCGAGCTGCTCGGGCGACGCAGCTTCGAGCGTCTGTGGGAAAAAGAAAAAGACCTCGCGTGGCGCTTCCTGGCCAGGTTCACCGAACGGTGAACCTTTTCTTTTGCGCCGTCCTACTTGGCGAGGATCTCGACGTTGATGTTCCGGCGGGTCCAGGCGGCGAGGGGGACCTTCGGCTCGGCAACCTGCACGGAGATGGTGGCGGTGCCGGTCGCGTTCTCGGGGTTGCCCACAGAAACTAGCTGCTTCTCGAGCTCGTCTGGGGTGCGGTTCTTCGCGCTCCCGCAGATGTCTGTTCCGCTAATCTCGACCGAGACCTTGCCCGGGCACGAAGCCGAGACGCGGTAGCGCTCGACGTTCTCTCCCGTGACCGATAGCCGCAAGAGGCCCTGGTTAATGGAGACTGGAGTTGTCGACGCGCTGATGATGCGAGCCACTTTTTGCTGGCTGGCGAGCGGTAGCGCCGCTGCCGAGTTCGGCAGTTTTCTGGCGGCAAAGAAGAGGGCGACCAGGGCCGCGGCGGCAATTCCGGCGAGAATCAGCGGACGTTTCTCCATGCGAATCTTATTGTAGCAGAGGTTGGTTTGGGCTGCGTCACGCCCCGCTGTTCGGCGGGGTCGTCCGCTACCGGGCGACGAGCGAAAGGTTGACGGTCTTTTGCCCGACGGCTGACCCTGCGGGCATTTCTGGATCAACAATTTTTACGGTGACGGCGATGGTTCCCGTCGCGCGGTTCGGGTTCCGGAGGCGCAGCAGCACGTGCTCGAGGTCGTCATCCTCCATGCGGCGAACTTTTCCGCAGAGGTTGGTAGAGCCAAGCTTGAGCCAAACTTTCTTGGGGCAGGTGGCCGAGAGTTCAGCGTAGCGAAAGTCGTGCCCCCTCACCTTTAGGATTGCCAGGCCGTTAGCCAATGACGTCGGGCTAATTTCCATCTTCGAAATGGTTGGGTCGTCGAAGGCGCTGCCGCTCGCGGCGAGCCCGGGCGGCAGGTGTCTCGCGGCGAGCGAAGAGGTGAGGATGGCGACCGCGGCGAAGGCCAGGAGCTGCTTCTTGGGCATAGGTTAATTATAACCGTAAGAGCAGAACGAAAACCCCGCCTTCCGGCGGAGAGTTTTTCTTGGCGGTGAGGGATTCGGTCACAAGTCCCCTCGCGCCGTCGCGCTCGGGCCTCGCGACCCCGGCTCGCGACTCGGCGCGACGCCTCGTAACGCTCCGCCCTTCGAATCCCACCCGCGAAGGTGCGCAGGCACCTTCGCTCCTCACCGCCAAGAAAAATCGCCACCCGGAGGGGCGGCGGATTTTTCTACGGGCGGTGAGGGTGGGATTCGAACCCACGGTACCCTTGCGAGCACGCCTGATTTCGAATCAGGTGCATTCGACCACTCTGCCACCTCACCAAGGGGGCACTTTATCAGAAAAGAAGCGGCGGGGAAGG
>JBILMG010000043.1:0-5563 GCA_044375695.1 Minisyncoccia bacterium
GCGAGCACGTCGACCGCCTTTCGCGCGCCGCCCGAGACCCCACTCACCCCATCTCTCCCTGTCGGGAGGGCCCGCTCGTTCGACGGGAAGCTGGCCAGTCGCCCCTTAGCCTCGATGCCGTGGTGCGTCAAAAGGTGCGCCGTGACGCGCGTGTCCTCGCACAGCACCAAATCCGCTTCGCGCAGGATTCGCAGCGCGCGGAGCGTGATGTCCTCGAGGTTGCCGATGGGCGTCGCGACGACGGAGAGGGTTGACATACGGTCACAGAAACTATCATATGTCCGCCGACTATGGAACCTAAACAATTAAACTCGCCGAATTCCCATCAGAAGAAGTCTCCCCGCTCCTCGGAGCCGACATACCGGCAAAATTCTTCGCGGTTCTGCTCGCGGCTTTGAAAAAATGCCACCCGCGCAAGTTGAGCAAAGACGAAAAACCCGAAGAAATGCCTGACCGGATCGACACGATAGCCAGGGCGGTCGCAGCCAGACTATTCGCTCACGGGAAGCTACCGCGCACCGATTACTTTCAACCAAAGGTGCAGGACATCAACATCGCGCTCGCCGCATCCGGTTCAGATTTGCGGCTCGTCGAGGGGGCAGCCCCCAACGGCTACTACTTCCTAATTCGCGTTACCTGATACCGGGGTTTTATACGTTAAGCGAATTACAATATTATTCAGTCAAAATCCGTCCGCATGAAACAGCCGATACACGCCCCCGACCAGCCGCTCGCCCGACGCCAAAAACCTTACACCGGGCTCGCCGGCCTGAAAGGAAGAAGTCGTCGAATCGCGGCGCACAAAGCAGCCCAGATCATGGGCGATTCCGATGACTAGCGCTAGCTAGTCTTTTCTTTTTCCAGGGCCGCGACGAGCGCCTCGCGCGCGCCGTCCCAGGAGCCGTTAGACATCATCAGGACGACGGCAGGTGCCGCCGCGGCGCGGAGAGTCTCGAGCGTTGCCGCCACGGTTTCGTCGGCAGAAGACGCGAGCGCTGCGCCCTTCCCCGCCGCCCGCACCGCGGAAACAATTGCCGCGCCGTCGATAAAATCTTCGGCCGCATCGTTGTGGCGCATGGCCGGCATTTTGAGCACGAGCGCGTCGGCCAGAGCGAGCGCCTCGGCGTACGGCGCCTCGAACACTTTGCGGCGGCTGGTGTTGCTGCGCGGCTCGAAGCAGGCGACCAGACGGTGGTTCGGGTAGCGGGCGCGCACGCCGCTAACCGTCTCGCGCACGGCCGTCGGGTGGTGCGCGAAGTCATCGAGGACGACCAGCGCCTGCCCCGCGAACCCGCCCTCGAAAATTGGCTCCTGCCGCCGCTTCACGCCGGCGAAACGCGCGAGCCCTTTCTGGACAGCCCCGAACGGCACGCCGACGGACACCGCGAGCGCGCACACGCCGAGCGCGTTCCGCGCGTTGTGGACGCCGGAGGCCGGCAGCCTAATTTCACCCAGCTTTGTGCCCCGCCACTCGACGTCGAAAGCTTGCCCGTCGCCTAGGGCGCGCAGGTTCTCGCCGCGGCAGTCGGCCATGGCGCCGAAGCCGTATCGCGCGACGGGCGCCGACGAGAATTCCGCGAGCGCGGCGGCTTCCGGCTCGTCCGAGCAGACAACGAGCGCGCCGTTCTGCGGGATGTCGCGCGCCAAGAGCCGAAACGCGTGACGGTAGTCCTGAAAATCCTCGTAGATGTCGAGGTGGTCCAGCTCGACCGAGGTCACCAGCGCGGCAAACGGCGCGTACGAAAGAAACTTCGGCCGCTTATCGAAGTAGGCGGTGTCGTACTCGTCGCCCTCAACGGCGAAAAAGCGCCCCGCGCCCAGGCGGCTCGAGTCGTCGGTGTCGCGGCGCACGCCGCCGATGAGGTAGCCCGGATTTTCCCCGGCCGCCTCGAGCACCGTCGCGAGCATCGCGGTTGTCGTGGTTTTGCCGTGCGTGCCGCAGCAGGCCAAGAGGCGTCGGCCGCCGAGCACCAGGCGTAGCGCGTCCGCTACCGTGCCGTACGGCACCGCCCCAAGGCGCGCCGCCTCAGCCTCAACGTGCGTCGGCCCCGCCACGTTCCCCACCACCACCAGGTCCGCGTTCGTAATATTTTCGGCCGCGGGTTCTTTTGCCTCAATCTCCTTCGCCTGCAGCAAATCAGAAATCGGCGGGTAGCAGCCGGAATCAGAGCCGGTCACGGAGAGCCCGGCATCTTTAAGCAGCGCCGCCACCGACCCCATCGCCGTGCCGCACACGCCGATCACGTGCACGCGGGCTGGTTTTTCGGGCAGCGCCGGCCGCTCGGCTAGCCGCGCCTCGGGGCACGAGAGCTTCGCGGCTTTGGCGCGGTAGTAGTCCTCGGGATTCACGGGCGACATTCTACAGGTCTGGCTGGTGGCCTAGAACCCGCAGACGAGGCGGTTGATGAAGCGGCGCGTCGTCAGCCCCACCACGCCGGTCGGCTGGCAGACGCCGCCCGGGCAGAGCTCCTCGCCCCACGGCATTAGGACGGCCTCCTCGTGCTCGAGCTGGAAGGCCTTCACGGCGGACTCGGTCGCCTCGTCGAAGAGGCCGGTCACCGGGAGCGTGATCGAGACGAGGGCGTTGAGGATCGTCTGGAGCTTCGAGACCTGCGCCGGCGGGTTGAGGCGGCCGCGGCCGAGGGTGGCGGTGAGGTACGGGTCGCAGCCGAGGGAGGCGACCAGCGTCGGGTTCGCCACGGCGTCTTCCCCGCCGGCGAAACCGAAGAGCGCCTCGACGTTCCGCGAGGTCACCACCTCGCCGAGCGAGGGTTCAATGACGCCGTTGCCGTTGAGGTCTACCGCCGCTGGGAGCGACGAGGCAGCTGCCCTCTCAGACTGCCGGGCGCGTCGCCCAGAAGATTGCCGGGGCGAGGCGTCGCAGGTGTCGCCGGAAGCGCATTCGGCATCCGCGCAGTCGGTGCTGCCGTCGCCGTCGTTGTCGGCACCATCGGCGCACGAAGATTCGGTGCCGCCGCAGCTGGCCAGGTAAGCGCAGTCAGAGTCCGCGCAGTCGACGTAGCTGTCGCCGTCGTCGTCAACAGAATTTCCGCACTCGCCCGCAGTCTCGCTAGCGCCGCAGGCGAAGTAGTCGGCGCAGTCGGCATCCGCGCAGTCAGCCAGCCCGTCGCCGTCGTTGTCGGTCGAGTCGGCGCAGCTCTCCTCGGCTCCGTGCTCGCACGAACCCACCCCGTCACACTGGCTGTCCTCACAGTCGACGTCGCCGTCGGCGTCGTTATCAATCGAATCGGCGCACGCGGCAGACTCAATAGCGCTAATGGCAATCGCGCTGCCGTCCGAAATGTTTGTTCCGGGAAGCCCCGACGGCGAGTAAGCGTTCGCGTTTAGGTCGGCCACGCTAGCCGCATCAATGGAGCTGGCGGCAAGATCTGCGGACGAGTGGCCGGCCGCGACCGCGTAGACGCCGCGAAGCAGGGTTGATTCGCTCGAGGTTGCCGCGAGCGAGACCGTGCCACCCGAATCGAGCGAGACGGTCATGGTCGAGGAAACGGATACCGCTTCCGAAAACCGCGCGAATACGGTCAACGTCTGGCCCGCAACGTAGGTGCCGTTCGTGGACGTAGAAAAGAAAGCCAGGAGGGTCGGCGCCGTAACGTCGCACGCGACCGCCGCCGAGCAGCTCGAGTCTGAGCAGTCGGTAAATGAGTCGCCGTCGTTGTCGGTCGAGTCGGCGCAGCCGAGGCCGCCGTCACCTTCCTGGCAATTTGAATCCAAACCGTCAGCGAAACTGTCGCCGTCGTTGTCGAGGCCGTCGGCGCAGCCGAGGCCGCCGGCCCCCTCCAAACAGTCTCCGTCGAGGCCGTCGACGTTCCCGTCCGAATCATTGTCGAGGCCGTCAGAGCAGGAGCCGCCGTTCGCGGTCTCGGAGGTGCAGGCGCCAGAAGAGAAGCAGCTCGCGTCCGCGCAATCGGTGTAGCCGTCGCCGTCGTTATCGGTCGAGTCAGCGCAGCCGTAGCCGTTCTGCCCTTCGTTGCCGCAGTCGGAGTCGGCGCCGTCGGTGTTGCCGTCGGAATCGTTGTCGGACGAGTCTGTGCAGCGGGCGGGCACCAGCGCCCCGCAGGAACTGCTGGTCGAGAGCGATTGGCAAATCGTCTGGCAGTCCTGGTTTTCGGCGCTAGAGGAACCGACGACGGTGCCGTCGCAGCTCGCGTCCGCGCAGTCGGTGTAGCCGTCGCCGTCGTTGTCGGCACCATCGGTACAGCCGTAGCCGCCCGACCCTTCGGCGCAGCCAGAGTCCGCGCCGTCGGTGCTGCCGTCGCCGTCGTTGTCGGCACCATCGGTACAGCCGTAGCCGCCCGACCCTTCGGCGCAGCCAGAGTCCGCGCCGTCGGTGCTGCCGTCGCCGTCGTTGTCGGTCGAGTCCGCGCAGCCGTAGCCGCCATCTCCCTCCGAGCAGTTGCCGTCAGCGCCGTCAATCTGACCGTCGCCATCGTCATCGATGCCGCCCGTGCAGGAGGTTTCTGTTCCGCCGCAGGCGTAGTGGTACCCGCAGTCAGAATCCGCGCAGTCGGTGCTGCCGTCGCCGTCGTCGTCGGTACCATTCGTGCAGGACGTCTCGTTGGGCGGCAGGCACGAGCTCGCGCAGTCCGAGTCGGCGCAGTCGGTAGACCCGTCGCCGTCTTCGTCGACGCCATTGCTGCAGCTACCGGAACTAGACCCAGATTGGGACGTGCCGCTGCTGCAGTAAGTGTAAGAGCACGAGGTTTCGCTCGAGTAGGAGCAGCTGGTCGAAGCCCCGTCGCACCCCATATCGGCGCAGTCGGTGGCGCCGTCAGAGTCGTCGTCGGTCGCATTGAAGCAGTACGAGCCGCTCTCGCTGCAGCTAGGCAGCGACGAGCAGTCGGAATCCGCGCAGTCGGTGTAGGTATCGCCGTCGTCGTCGACGCCGTTCGAGCAGGACGTTTCGTTGGGCGGCATGCAGTAGGAGGAGCAGTCACCGTCCGCGCAATCGGTCTGCCCGTCGCCGTCGTTGTCCGAAGAATCCGAGCAGTAGGAGCCGCTCGAGCTGCTGTTGGTCTGCTGCGAGCCGCTAGCACAGTAAGGGTAAGAGTAGGAGGTCTCGCTCGAGAAGCTGGTGCCACCAGTTGCGCCGTCACAGTCAGAATCTGCGCAGTCGGTCCAGGAATCGCCGTCGTCGTTAATGCCGTTGAAGCAGAGACCCGTTTCGGATGCGGGGATGCAGTAGGGGTCACCAGAGCAATCGCCGTCGGCGCAGTCGGCGTTACCGTCAGCATCGTTATCGAAACTGTCCGAGCAGCTCGCATTGCCGCTCGTTTCCGTGGCGCACGCGCCCGCCGCTCCAAAGCACTCGGAATCCTGGCAATCAGTAGCGCCGTCGGCGTCATCGTCGCTCGAGTTAGAGCAGTTGTCCTCGAGGCCGCCCTCCCCGAAGTAAGACCAGGCGCTGCTGTAGAAAGCCGCGGCCCCGCCGACGAGGCAGCACGCGATAAAGAAGGGCAGCAACGATCGGCGAATTGGCTCGGCCATTGGCCTAATTGTAGCAGCCGGGCGCGCCCCCACCGGCGCGGCCGGCGGGGGGTCG
>JBILMG010000010.1:0-19796 GCA_044375695.1 Minisyncoccia bacterium
ATTCGCACCGTCGGCGGCCTGGCTCGCAAGCGCGAGGCCGACCTCCTCGAGCTCGACGGCATGGGCCCGAAGGCGGTCACCGAAATCAAGACCGCCCTTTCGGCCCGCGGCGTCACGCTCAAAGACTAATCCTTTACAGTAACCCTAGCCGCTGATAGTTTAGGCCACCCACATGAGGCACCACAGCAAGACCAAGACTTTCGATCGCGACCGCAAAGGTCGTGTTGCCCTCATGCGCGGCCTGGCCGTCGCCCTGGTTCGCCATGGCGCGATTGTCACCACCGAGGCTAAGGCCAAGGCGATTCGCCCGATCGTGGAGAAGCTCCTGACCCACGCGAAGACCGGCACCGTCGCCGCCCGCCGCCTCGTTGCGGCCAAGATTGGCGACGACTCGGCCGCCAAGATGGTGAAGGAGATTGCGCCGCGCTACGCGGACCGCAAGGGCGGCTACACCCGCATCGTGAAGCTCCCGATCCGCCCGTCGGATGCCGCCAAAATGGCCCAGATTGAATTCGTCTAGCGCGACCACCATGAAGAACGACATCGTAACTATCGACGCCGCCGGAACCTCTATGGGCCGTGTTGCCGCTGCTGCCGCCAAGGCGCTCCAGGGCAAGCACCGCGCCGACTACGTCGCGCGCCTCATCTCCGGCACCAAGGTAGCCATCGTGAACGCCGCGAAGACCAAGCACGTTGACGGCAAGCTCGAGTCCAACTCGACCCGCTACTCCGGTCACCCGGGCGGTCTCACCCACGAGTCCCTCAAGAGCGAGATTGCCCGCAAGGGGTACTACGAGGCCTACCGCCGCGTCGTCCGCGGCATGCTCCCGAAGAACACCCTTCGCGACAAAGTTATCCAGAACCTGACCGTTACCGACTAGCACCATGGCTACCGCAACCCGCTACATCGAGGCCGTCGGCCGCCGCAAGACTGCCACCGCGCGCGTCCGCATCACCCCGACCACCAAGGAAGCCGGCTACGTCGTCAACGGCAAGGCTCTGGCCGACCACTTCCAGCTCGATTCGCTCCAGAAGATTGCGACCGTAGCCTTCGCCGACCTCACCCAGGCGTTCGACGTCTCGGTTAAGGTTATGGGCGGCGGCATCAACGCCCAGGCCGAAGCTGTTCGCCACGGCATTTCCCGCGCGCTCACCGAGTGGGACAAGGAGCTCCGCGGCGGCCTCAAGAAGAAGGGCTTCCTCAAGCGCGACCCGCGCGCCAAGGAGCGCCGCAAGTTCGGCCTCAAGAAGGCCCGCAAGGCTGGCCAGTGGTCGAAGCGCTAAATTTCAGACCAAAGAGAAAACCCGCCCCGGCGGGTTTTCTCTTTGCTTGCCAAATTTGGTGCGGGGGCTGGCAAAAGAAAATCCCCCGAAGGGGAGTGGTCAGTCTTTAGCCTCGACGCCGACAGGTTTGCCCTTGGCCCGAGCGCTGCGCCGCTCGAATTGGTCGAGCCGCTTCATCTGGGCAAGAATTTCGGGCAGAGTTTTCTTCGGGCGAACGTCCTCTGTTCCAAAGTTTTCTTCTTGCGTCACCGGGAAGCTTGGCCCGACCAGAAAATTAGCCTCCTTGCTGCGTTTCTCGAAGGCGCTAAGCCGCCCCATGTACTGCAGGATTCCGGCTAAGGTATTCATTGGGTAGGTTTTCATAGCGATAGCTCTGCCCGGAAGCTACGATAAGAATGTAGGCATGTCGAGGGGGCAAGTAAAAAAGAATAGCGGGCGCCTAGTGGCGCCCGCCGCAAATTTATCAGATTGCCCAAGATTGCGGCTCTCAGAAAAAGAAAAGCCAACGCTCGAATGAGCGTTGGCAGCGATGCGCTGAAAGCGATTCGCCACGCGAGATCAGAAGGGGATAACCTGTCCTAAATTGTCTAGCCGCTTATAGGCAGTCTCAAGAGAGAGGCCGCGAAAGGTGACAATTTCTCGGGGAGAGAACGCGTCTCCCGCACCGTTGTAACTTTCCTCGTGCAGCAACTCGTTGCCTAAGGGGTCTCTCCGTGACCTTAGCACGTAGATCACCCTACGGTCTCCTTTACTGGGCGCGTAGACCAGCGTTCTCTCGACAATGTACTCTTCCCCGTTCTTAGAGAGCACGAGAAGGTCGCTTGCCACAGCCAAGGCAAACAAAGTAAAGAAGATGCTTGTCAAAGAGCAGGCAAGGGCAACCGAGAAGATGGTCTTACCGGAGAACGGATTATTTGTTGTATTTTCTTTTGTGGTAGTACTCATAGAGAAATAATATTACATATTATTGACTTAAAGTCAACACCTACGCTCTCTCGGGCGGCTAGGTGATTGGAATCATTTTGACGTTCTCGCTGCGCCGCTCGTGCTCGCGGCAGCTCCTCAGGAAAGCCTTGGCTTCTTCCCAGCCTTTCTGGGCACGAATTCGGCGGGCTTCCTCGGGGCCTCTTCTCGGCCAATTTTCTTCTTTTTTCTCGGCGCTCATTTTTTGGGCTTGTTCCCGGCAGATGCTATCCGCTGCGCCTCGGCGAGTCCATTGCCGCTCACTCTTAAAATTGACAACTGTGTATTTGTATGTAATATTAATTTTCTATGAAGATCCTTAGCATCCTCCTTGTATTGAGCCTCGCCGTATCTCCAGTCACGCTGTTTGCGGAAGGGGGTGCCGTTGACGGCAGCCGCCTCGACACGCCCTCCGACGAAAAAATCGCTTTCCCGCTGCGCGCCGCTGTCATTGTCGGCGCCCCGGACGTCCTGGAGACGCAGCTCAACTCTTGGTTCCTCGCTCACCCGAAAGCTAGGATCGTGCAGGTTATGCAGAGTTCGAACGGGTACGGTACCGTGACGATTTCCGTCCTCTACCGGGAAGAGCCCGTCGCCAAGAAGTAGCGGCGCCCGATTCCTCTGGCGCGCACCTAAAAAGTGCGCGCTTTTCCTTTGCTTTGACTACGCCGCCTCCTATCATTAAACTGCCGCCGCAATGAGCGACGAAACCCAGAGAAACGACGAGCCCGAAATCACCTACGAGGAGACGCCCGACCTCGAGGCCGGAGACGACCTGGCGGGCGACGCCGCGGTTGGCGAGCGCACCATCAAGAAGCTGCGGGAACGCCTGGCGGCCGCCGAGGAGGCCAAGGCAGCCAATATGGCTGGCTGGCAGCGCGCCCAGGCCGACCTCGCGAACGCTATTCGCCGCCACGACGAGGAGCGTAAGCGCTTCCTCTCGCTCGGCGAGGAGAATGTCATCGCGGAAATTCTACCGACGCTCGACGCCTTCGACATGGCGATGGGGAACAGGGAAGCGTGGGAGCGCGCCGAGGAGAACTGGCGCCGAGGCATCGAAATGATTCGCGCCCAGCTCGACGGCGCCATCGCGCGCCTCGGCGTCACCCCCATCGAAGCGCTAGGTGAAGCCTTCGACCCGACCCGCCACCAGGCGGTCGCCTCGGCCAAAGCCGAGAGCGCCGATCAAGATGGGCGCGTCACCGCGGTGGCGCAGAAAGGCTACGCCCGAAACGGCGCCGTCATTCGCCCAGCCTTGGTTACCGTCGCCCACCTGGAAGCCTAAGGTAATTTGTTGTAAAATGACGCCAATGCGCGCCATTACCGCCAGCCGATTCATCGTCTTCGTAACCCGCCGCGCGGGCTCCGTAGACTTTGTGGCGGCGCGCTCGAACGGCGCCAGCTTTCAGGCTGTCGCCAAAAAGACGCTCGCGGGAAAAGAAGCTGCGACTTTCTTTGCCTCGCTCGTGGCGGCCGGCGTCGAGATCGTCGAGGTTGCCGCCCCTGCTCGCCCGGTAGCGGCCCTGCCGTCGCCGACACCTTCGGCGGTTGTTCCCACCGCCCCGACCAAGCTGCCTAAGCCGGTTGAGTCCGAGTGGCTTTCCTTTTCCGAAATCGTTCTCGAGACCCAAAAAATCCGCGGACCCAACGCCTAGACGACCGGGTTCGGCTGCGAGTCGCCGCGCTCTCTCCTCGCCGTACAGGCAGTACGCCTTCGTCGATCGGCAGCGCCTCTCGCTCGAACCGGGCCGCCTAGGCCAGACCTGGGCGCTCGACCAAATTTAAGAGCCTAGCCAAAAACTATGTCCAAAATCATCGGTATCGACCTCGGTACCACCAACTCTGCGGTCGCGGTCGTAGAAGGCGGGGTGCCGCGCATCCTCGAGAACGCCGAAGGCGCGCGCACCACGCCGTCCATCGTCGCCCTCGGCAAAACCGGCGAGCAGCTCGTCGGCCTCCTCGCCAAGCGCCAGGCCATCACCAACCCGAAGGGCACCGTCTTCGGCATCAAGCGCTTCATCGGCCACGGCTACGACGAAGCCTCGATCGAGCGCGACAAGAAGACCGTCCCGTACGAGATCACCCGCGCCGACAACGGCGGCGTGCGCGTCACCATGTCCGACAAGAAGCACTCGCCGGAAGAGGTCTCGGCGATGATTCTCGCCAAGATCAAGAAGGACGCCGAAGCCAAGCTCGGCGAGGCGGTCACCAAGGCCGTCATCACCGTGCCGGCCTACTTCAACGACCAGCAGCGCCAGGCCACCAAGGACGCGGGCAAAATTGCCGGCCTCGAGGTGATGCGCATCATCAACGAGCCGACCGCGGCCGCGCTCGCCTACGGCCTCGACAAGAAGAAAGAGGAGAAGATCGTCGTCTACGACTTCGGCGGCGGCACATTCGACGTGTCGGTGCTCGAGGTTGGCGCCGACCTCGTGGAGGTTAAGTCGACCGACGGTGACTCGCACATGGGCGGCCGCGACATCGACTACAAGCTGATCCAGTGGATCGCGGAGGAGTTCAAGAAAGAGACCGGCGTGGACGTCTCGAAGGACCCGCTCGCGCTGCAGCGCCTCGACGAGGCCGCCGAGAAGGCCAAGATTGAGCTCTCGACCGCCCTCGAGTCGGAGATCAACATCCCGTTCATCGCGCAGGTCGACGGCGTCCCGGCCCACCTCCAGAAGAAGCTCACCCGCGCCAAGCTCGAGGAGATTGCCGACGAGTTCGTCGCGCGCTCCATGGAGATCACCGAGCGCGCAATCAAGGCGTCCCCGTTCAAGAAGGAGGAAATCGCCGAGATCATCCTCGTCGGCGGCCAGACCCGCATGCCGCTCATCATCGAGCGCGTGAAGGCGTTCTTCGGCAAGGAGCCGAACCGCTCGATCAACCCGGACGAGGTCGTGGCGCTCGGCGCCGCGGTGCAGGGCGGCATCCTCACCGGCGAGGTTAAGGACGTGCTGCTGCTCGACGTCATCCCGCTCTCGCTCGGCATCGAGACCGCCGGCGGCGTGGCGACCAAGCTCGTCGAGCGCAACACCACCATTCCGGCTTCCCGCAGCCAGGTCTTCTCGACCTACAGCGACAGCCAGCCGCAGGTGGAGATCCACGTGATCCAGGGCGACCGCGCCATGGCCGCGGACAACAAGTCGCTCGGCCGCTTCATCCTCGACGGCATCCCGCCCGCGCCGCGCGGCGTCCCGCAGATTGAGGTCACCTTCGACGTGGACGCCAACGGCATCCTCGCGGTGAAGGCCAAGGACAAGGCGACCGGCAAGGAGCAGTCGATCCGCATCGAGGCGCGCTCGGGCCTCTCGGATGCCGACATCGAGCGCATGAAGAAGGACGCCGAGGCGTACGCCGCCGACGACGCCAAGAAGCGCGAGCTCGCCGAGGCCAAGAACCACGCCGAGCAGGCGATCTACGCCGCCGAGAAGGCGCTCCGCGAGCACGGCGGCAAGGTGTCCCCAGAAATCAACCAGGAGGTTGAGGCCGCGGCCCGCGCCGCCCGCGAGGCAAAAGACAAGGACGACGTCGCGACCATCAAGTCGACGACCGACGCCCTCGTGCAGGCTTCGATGAAGATTGGCGAGGCGATGGCGAAGGCCGGCGCCGAAGCCCCGAAAGCCGAAGGCGAAGCCGCCGCGCCGGCCTCCGAAGGCCCGGCCCGCGACGCGGAAGCCAGCGATAAGAAGCCTGAACAGGCGTAAGCGGCGAGGTTCGGCTCGCGACGGAGGAGCGGGGAATATCCCCGCTCCGGGTCGAGAGCCGAGCCGCCCAGAAAAACGTGAAGAACTACTACGAGATTCTCGGGGTACCGAAGAGCGCCTCCAAAGAGGACATCAAAAAAGCGTACCGCGAGAAAGCGAAGCAGTACCACCCGGACCGCCCCGGCGGCGACGCCGAGAAGTTTAAGGCGGCGGGGGAGGCCCACGCCGTGCTCTCGGATGACGGGAAGCGTGCCCAGTACGACCGCTTCGGCTCGGCCGGCCCTTCGGCGGGTCCGGGGCCTGGCGCCGGCAACTTCGGCGGCTTCGACTTTTCCGGGTTCGGCGGAGGCCAGGGCGTAGAGTTCGACCTCGGCGATATTTTCAGCACCTTCTTCGGCGGCGGGGGCCGACCGCGTCGCGGCCGCGACATCCGCGTCGACATTCAGGTGCCGTTCAAAGATTCGGTCTTCGGCGGCAAGCACCGGGTCCGCTTCACCCGCGACGACGGAAGCCGCGAAGATTTTGAAATCGACGTGCCGGCCGGCACGGACGACGGTGACGCCTTCCGCGTCCCGGAAAAAGGTGAGCCAGCCGAAGGTGGGCGCCCCGGCAACCTCATCGTGCGCGTGCGCGTAGCACCCCACAAGACCCTACGGCGCGAAGGATCGCACCTGGTAGCCGAACTACCGGTTAAGCTCTCCGAAGCGCTCCTGGGGGCAACCAGAGACTTCGAGACCCTCGACGGCACTATCGAGGTCAAAATCCCCGAAGGCGTCACCCACGGCGAGGTGCTGCGCGTGCGCAATCGCGGTGGGGTAGAGGGGCGAGGCCGCGGCGACCTGTTCCTCCGCGTGCAGGTGCAGATGCCCAAGAAGCTCTCGCGCGAAGCCCGCAAGGCTGCTGAGGCGCTGCGCGAGGAAGGCTGCTAGTTTTTCCACGGCGACCGGTTGCGCGAAGAATTGGGACGGGTGTAGCATTCTTCGCAACCCGCCCTTTCCTGAGTCTCAAAAATTCTACGAGAGGCGCGGACCCCAAACCAAAAACGATAAACCCGCAAACCGATAAACTGCCTATGATGAAATCTGCCCCCTCTGCCACCGTCAAAGCCGCCAAAAAGGCCGGCGACAAACCCAAGGCCTAAGAGCCCGTCGCAACCCGAAACCTCTAACCCTCGACCCCGACCGCCACGCGCGCGTCGGGGTTCGATTTTTTCTTTCCACAGGCGACGCGGCGCGACAGGGGATAGAATGCCGCCATGTCGTTCGCCGGCGTATCGGTCACCCTAATCGTCCTCGCGGCGGTTTTCGTTTTGCTCATCGCCCTCGCCTACACGGGGTACCGCCGACTGCTCCTGTCGGCCATCGTTGCCTTCTACCCGGCGGTTGTAATTTCTCAGAACTTCCCGTGGTTCGCGCCAACCACCGCTGGCGCGGTCACCGGGCTCTGGGCCGGATGCTTCGCGCTAGCCTTCTTCGCCCTCAAGAACCGCATCGACGGTGCCCCCTGGCCTAAGTTTGGACGCTTCGTCTCGGCCCTCGGCATCGCGCTCGCCCTCACCGCCGAGCTCGTCGCCCTCTACGTCTCGGTCCTGCCGCTCGAGACCTTCTTCACCCTCCCGAGCTGGCTGACTCTCGCCGCAGATGTCTCCTTCATCCTGCCCCTCGCGCTGGCGCTGATTTGGGTTTTTTAGGCCAAAATCGAAACAGTCAACTCGAGGATATTTACTTTTCTATATTTAGTTGTATATAATAGTACTCAACTTATGAGTACTATTCCAATCTACTGGGTAGCCATTCTGGCATCCCTCGTTCAAATCGTTGGCTACGCGGACTACCTCATCCAATCAAAAAGAGACGGGGCTAGCCCTAACCCAGCGGGGTGGGGAATGTGGGCCTTTGGCTCGGCGACTCACCTGTGGGCCTACTCGCAGGTCACCGAAGGCTGGGAACAGGACCTGCTGCCGGCAATTTGCTCCGGAACGTGCCTTCTGGTTTTTCTGTACCTATTGGTAAAAGGAAAATTTAAGAGGAGCGCAGGCGTCAGCCTCTGGGAAAAAACCACCTTCTGGGCAGACGTAGGCATTACCTTCCTGTTCGGGGCAAATGTTTTTTCTGCCGCATGGGCGGCTCTTGCGCTCCAGTTCGACGACCTCCTGACGTACCTCCCGACGATCAGGGACCTCAGGAAAGACGCCCAGAGCGAGCACCCGAGACCTTGGGTGCTCTGGGGTGTCGGATACTCTCTGCAGGGCTGGGTCGTGGCATCTTCGGGGGGAGGGCTAGTCGAGTGGAGCTACCCGCTGATAAATCTGCCGCTCTGCCTAATCGTTGCCTGGATGTCTTCCAGGAAGTAGCGCTGAGTGCCCTCTCCGACTGGACAGGGCACTTTTTCATCTTCAAAATAGCGACGTGCATCACAGAAAATTTACCGTTCACAAGAGCCCCATTCACGGACAGGGCGTTTTCGCCACTGAATTCATCGCCAAAGACGAAGTTGTTCTCCGCGTGCGCGGCCCAATCCATCAGCTTGAAGACGATGAGTCTATTAAGCCCGAGTACGAGAACTGGGTAGGTACCGATTTCGGCCTCTGGACGCAACCCCTCGATGAGACCCTGTTCCTGAACCACTCCTGCTACCCCAACACGGTCCTGAGCGGCGATATGTCCATCGTAGCCCTAGAGGACGTAGAAGCCGGAGACGAGATTACTTTCGACTACTCTCTGTCTGAGCGAGTTGTTAAGTGGCACATGCACTGCCTCTGCGGACAGGCGTGCTGCCGTCAGCTAATCTCCTCTGTGCAGAGCCTTCCCGACTACGTCATTCAGCGCTACCTTCCGGATATCCCCCGTTTTGCGCTGCTTTCTTACTTGCAGTACAGAGAAAGAGTGCGTGATACGATTGGGCCACTTAAGCCGAAGGCAAGATCTATCCGTGACGAGCTCTGCTGAAAAAAAGGAAAGAGGGTTAGGAGTCGGTTTTTACCTGGCGCTGTGGTCAGGCCTGGTTGCGATAGCCGCTGCGGCTTACAGGTACCTATGGCTCGCAGATTTTTCTCTGTCTGACGGGACAACCGCAAAAGCGTACGCGGAAAGCTGCGAACTCGCCCCCGCTAGCTTCTTAATATTTTCCCAAAACGTATACGAGCCCCTAATTTACTACTCGCACCTCTTGGCGCTCCTGTCCTCCGCTTTTTTCGCCTTGCTCCTGGCGGTCAAAGCAAAAGACAGCCTAAACGCGAGAAAGCTTGTTGTCGTCGTTTCGATAATTGCTCTTTGGTCGTTTTCCAACCTCGTCGTCTGGGCGACTCCGGATATTGGTCTCGAATACTTTTTCTGGGCAACCACAATCATCCTAGAGGTTTTGCTCTACGGGTACGCCCTCAGCTTCATACTCGGAATCAGATCTCTGGATTACGAAAAAATTGATGCCCCGAGCATGGGCGCGGGAAATTTTTTCCTCACGGCGGCCGGCCTCATGGCCCTCGCCGCACCCTTCTTTGCGCTTGGAGAGCTCGATGCATCCAACTGCGACCGGGTAATTGAAGAGCTTCCGTTCGTGACCAATTTTGTGACCGGGCTAATTTTTGTGCTGCTGGTAACGGCCGTGTGGCTGACGGTCACGAGCTGGCGAGATAAAAAGATTTTGCTCATGAGCGGGGCGACCACGCTCATGCTCGCAATTTTTTCCGCCTCCAACATCGTCGGAGTTTTCAGCCAGGAGTACGGCGTAGAAAATTACAATCTTTTCGGAGTCCCGATTTTCGTCGCCTTCCTCGCGTATTCGACCATCTACTTCAAGAATCTTAATGCCAACCTCATAGGCACGCAGACCCTAATCTTCTCTCTCCTGGCTTTCGTCATTGCCGGACTTTTCCTCCCAGATAGTGCCTCTATTGGCCTCGCCCTAGGTTTCAAAGTCGTAACTGTAGTTTTCGTAGGGGGGCTCTTGATGATGAGCTCGCGTCGCGAGACGCGCCTCCGCGAGCGCGCCGAGGCGTTGTCGAAAAACCTAGAGGTTGCCAACCTGCGCCTGCTCGAGCTCGACAAGCAGAAGACCGAATTCGTGTCGCTCGCCTCGCACCAGCTGCGCGGGCCGATCACCGCGATCAAGGGCTACGCCTCGATGCTCAACGAGGGCGACTACGGCGCGCTGCCGGTGGCCGCCATGGAAATCCTTGGCCGCGTCCAGAAATCGGCGCACGACATGGCGGTCCTCATCGGCGACTACCTCGACGTGACCCGTATCGAGCTCGGCAAGGTGAAGTTCCAGCCGGAGCGTTTCTCGATGCGCGACCTGCTCTCGGAGGTCGAGAAGGAACTTTTGCCGAACACGCCCAAGGAGCGCGTCACCCTCGAGATCGAAGAGGGCGCCGACCCCCGCTTCGTCTACGCGGACCGCAACAAGGTCAAGCAGGTTGTGGGCAACCTCATCGATAACGCCGTGAAGTACACGCCCAAGGGCGCGGTTAAGGTGACGCTTACCCGCAACGGGGGGTACGCCCGCATGGAGGTGAAGGACAACGGCGTCGGCATCAACAAGACCTCGCTGCCGCACCTGTTCCAGAAGTTCTCGCGCGCCCAGAACGCCTCGAAGTCGAACATCAAGGGCACCGGCCTCGGCCTCTACATCGCGAAGACCATCGCCGATCACCACCGCGGCCGCCTCTCGGCCATGTCCGAAGGGGAGGGGAAGGGTTCGACCTTCATCTTCGAGCTGCCGCTCGCCGACGAGCAGGCGCCCTCGAAGAAGGCTGCGTAGCGGCGGGCCGCGCCATGCGGGCGCGGCCCGCCGCCTGTTTTTCTTTTTAATTTCCTCTTTTTCCTTTAGTATTGGCGAACATGTCCAAGACCGTACTCACCGGCATTCAGCCCTCGGGGCAGCTCCACGTGGGCAACTTTTTCGGCGCTGTCTTGCCGCTGGTTACGCTCGCGAAAAGCAGCCCGGCCACCAGGGCGATGATCGCCGACCAGCACGCGCTCACCACCGTGCGAGAGCCCGCCACCCTGCGCGCCTCGACGGCCGAAATTGCCGGCGTGCTCCTGGCGGCAGGCCTGCCAGACGATGCCATTCTCTTCCGTCAGTCCGACGTGCCCGAGCACCAGGAGCTCGCCTGGTACCTCTCGTGCCTCACCACCGTGCCGTACCTGATGCGCGCGCACGCCTTCAAGGACGCGGAGGCCAAGGGCAAGGAGCTTTCGGCCGGCACCTTCTACTACCCGGTCCTGATGGCGGCAGACATTTTGGCGCACGGTTCCGACCTGGTGCCCGTCGGCCGCGACCAGCAGCAGCACATCGAGTTTGCCCGCGACTTCGCCGGCAAAATGAACAACGCCTACGGCGAAGGTACGCTCAAGCTCCCCGAAGGACTCATCTCCGAGGAGGTTGGGACCGTGCCGGGCACCGACGGCCGCAAGATGAGCAAGAGCTACGGCAACGTGATTCCGCTCCTGGCCAGCCGCGAAGAGCTCGCCAAACGGGTTATGTCCATCGTCACCGACTCGTCCGGCGGCGTGCCGCAGAACGTCTACGCCATTCACGCGCTCCTGCGCCCGAAGGCCGAACTGGACGCCCTGTACGCCGAGAAGGCGGGGAAGTACAAGGACCTCAAGGAAGCGCTCCTGGCAGATCTCGACGCTCGCTTCGCCCCGCTGCGCGAGCGGTACGCCGCGCTCGCGGCTGACCCCGCCGCCATCGAGACGCGCCTGGCAAACGGCGCCGCCGCGGCCCGCGCCGCAGCCGGTGAGGTCCTGAGCCGCGTCCGGAAGGCGGTCGGCATTAGGTAGGCGAGACGACCGAATTGCCGCCTGGTACAATGCCCCGCGTTAGCGGGTTTTAACTTTTCCAACCGTGCGTGCCATTCTGATTGCAATCCTGATCGTCGCCGTCGCCTTTGGCCTGTTTTGGGCTCTCAAGCCGCAGGCTCCGTCCGATGTCCAGAGCGCGAAAGTCGGCCCGGCCGCCTCTTCTACCGCTCCGGTCGCCACGACCACTCCGGTCGTCGCCCCGAGCGGCAAGCAGGCATCTCTCAGCTCCTTCACCTTCACCGGCTACGGCCCGGGCAAGTCTCACGAGGGCACCTTCGCCGACGCCACCGTCAGCGATGTGACCTTTGGCGCCGACGGCGCGCCGGCTTCCGGCAAGTTCGTCATCAAGACCGCCTCGGTCAAGACCGATAGCCCGAAGCTCGACGGTCACCTTTGCGCCGAAGACTTCTTCAACTGCGCGGCTAACCCGGAGATTGTCTTCAACCTCAAGACGATTGTCCCGGCCCCCGTTACCGGAGACCCGAAGGTGCCGACCGGTCTCCCTCAGAACACGTACAAGGTTAACGGCACGCTCACCTTCAACGGCGTGACCCAGGACATCGCGTTCGACGCCACCTGGTTCCCGGTGGAGAGCCGCTTCTCGGCTGACTTCAAGTTCGACACCACGTTCTTCAACTTCAAGTACGTCGGCATCGACAAGGAGGTCCGCGTACAGTTCGCCGGCGAAATTAAGTAGTCGGTAAGCGCAGTTCGCTGCTACGAGGACCCCGCACGAAGCGTGTGCGGTCGGGATCGGTCGAAAAACCTCTCGCCGGCGACCTTTGCTTCCGAACTCCAAAAACCGCCCCCGGCTTTCGCCGGGGGCGGTTTTTGGCTAGACTGCCCGGCACATATGGAACGCACAAAAATCGCCGATCTGTCGGGCAAGGTAGGGCAGGCTGTCTCGGTATCGGGCTGGGTCGACGTGCGCCGCGACCAGGGCAAGATGGTCTTCCTGGTGCTGCGGGACGCTTCGGGCTACGTGCAGTCGGTCGTGCTGCCGGACGTCCCCGAGGCGGTAGAGGCGGCCCACCGCCTCCGCCCCGAATGGGTGGTTCGCGTGAGCGGGGAAGTCGTCGCCCGCCCGGCCAAGAACGCGAAGGAGGGCGAAATCAACGGCGGCATCGAGCTGTGCGTGAAGGCAATCGAGGTTCTCGCCGAAGCCAAGGAGCTCCCGTTCGACATGGATGCCGAGCTCAACCTCGACACCCTCTTCGACAACCGCCCGCTGACGCTCCGCCGCTCGCGCGAGCAGTCGATCTTCAAAGTCCAGGCGACCATCGTGCAGGCCTACCGCTGGTCGCTCATCTCCCGCGGCTTCACCGAGTTCCAGGCGCCCGCCCTCGTCGGCGGCGACGCCGAGGGCGGCGCGGCGGTCTTCCACGTCGACTACTTCGGCAAGGACGCCTGCCTCGCGACCTCGCCGCAGTTCTACAAGCAGATCATGGTCGGCGCGTACGAGCGCGCGTTCACGATCGCCCGCATCTTCCGCGCCGAGAAGAGCGCCACCACGCGCCACCTCAGCGAGATCACGCAGATGGACTTCGAGCTGGGCTTCATCAATGACGAGCGCGACGTGATGGCCGCGCTCGAGGCGGTCATCCGCGACACCTGCGCCGCCGTCTCCGCGGCGCACCCGGGCGTCTTCGCGCAGTTCGAGACCGAGGCGCCCGCGCTGCCCGAGAAGCCGTTCCCGATCCTCACGCTCGCCGAGGCCCAGGCCATCATCAAATCCGAGTTCGGCCGCGACCAGAGCGGCGAGCCCGACATGGCGCCCGAGGACGAGCGCCAGATCTGCGAGTGGGCGAAGCGCGAGCACGGCTCGGACTTCGTGTTCATCTCGCGCTTCCCGACGCACGTCCGCGCGTTCTACACGTACGAGGAACCGGCCGAGGCGCCGCTGTCTCGCGGCTTCGACCTCCTGTTCCGCGGCCTCGAAATCAACTCGGGCAGCCAGCGCATCCACCGCTACGACGACCTCGTGGAGCGCATCAAGTCTCGCGGCATGAACCCGGAAAAGTACGAGTTCTACCTCCAGGCCTTCAAGTACGGCATGCCGCCCCACGGCGGCTGCTCGACCGGCCTCGAGCGCCTCACCGCCCGTATGCTCAACCTGGGCAACGTGAAGGAGGCGGCGGCATTCCCTCGAGACCTCAACCGCATCGACGGGCTGCTCAGCAAGGGCGAGTCGGCGTAAGGTTAGCCGTTCGCCCCCACCAGAAAGCCAGGTCACCAGACCTGGCTTTCGCCGTTTCTGATTTTTCGGTTTGCTAAGATGTGAGGAGTGAACACTTTTGCCGTAAAAACTCCCGTCTTCGAGGGGCCACTCGAGGCGCTGCTCGACCTCATCGAGCGGCGCAAGCTGCTCATCACCGACATCTCGCTCGCGCAGGTGGCAGATGACTTTGTGGCGCACCTTCAGTCTCTGCCGGAAATGCCGGAGGGGGAGGTGGCGCAGTTCGTGCTGGTAGCCTCCACGCTGCTCCTGATCAAGTCGCGCTCGCTCCTGCCGTCTCTGGCGCTAACACCCGAAGAGGAGCAGTCGGTCCACGACCTCGAGCGACGCCTCGAGGCGTACCGTCGCCTGCGCGACGCCGCGCGACGCCTGGCGCGCGGCTGGCTCCGCGAGCCGCTCTTTGGCCGACGCGGCCGCAGCCCGGAGCCGCCGACGTTCGCGCCGCCGCGAGGCCTAGATGCGGCCGGCCTCTTGGCCAAGGCGCACGCCATCCTGGCCAAGGCGCCGAAAGCCCTGCCGAAGACGCCGCAGGCGCTGGTGCGCCGCGCGGTTTCGCTGGAAGAGGCAGTCTCGTCGCTCTCGGTCCGCATCCGCACGGCTCTCTCGGGTTCTTTTCGCGAAATTGCTGGCCTCAAGGGCGCGTCTCGGCACGAGGCTGCGGTGCACTTCCTTGCGCTTTTGGAACTAGTGCGTCGTGGTATAGTCCGAACGCAGCAGGCTGACCACTACGGCGATATTCGGCTCGAGGCCGCCGAGGTCAGCACGCCGCGCTACGCGTAAAGGACGCCAGCCCCACTCAAGATTCTAGATGCCAGAGGATAACGCCACCGTAACCCAAGGTTCAGCCGCCGATAGCGTCGAGGCTTCCTCGCGCCCAGAAATGCCGCTCGCGCAGAAGCTGGAAGCCGCGCTCTTCTGGTCGGCTGGCCCGCTGCGCCTGAAGCAGCTCTCGGACGCGACAGGGGAGAGCCCCGAGGCGGTGACCCAGGCGCTCGACGAGCTCGCCGCAGCCCTCTCTGGCCGCGGCCTCACCCTGGTTCGCGCCGGTGACGAGGCGTCGCTCTCGACCGCCCCGGGCGCCGCCGAACTGATCGCCAAAATGCGCCGCGACGAGCTCGACCGCGAGCTCACCAAGGCCGCCGCCGAGACGCTGGCCGCGGTCGCCTACGCCGGGCCGATTTCCCGCGCCGAGCTCGAGCACCTGCGCGGCGTAAACTGCGCGGCGGCGCTGCGAGCCCTCTCGGCGCGCGGCCTGGTCGAGCGCGAAGGGGGCGAGGACGGCCGCGGCCGCTACCGAACGACGGTCGACCTGCTCTCCTCGATGGGAGTTTCGTCGGCAAAATCCCTGCCCGGCTACGAGGACACGCGCCGCGAGCTCGAAGAGGCGCTCGCGCGCGCCGCAGAAGCCGACGCCGCCGTAACCTCGAACCAGTAGCATGCAGCTCCCGCCGCGCCGCGCCTCGTCCTTCCGCCGCTCGCTCAAAAAAGCGGCGCCCCTTTTCGTTTCACTGTTCGCGCTCGGCGCCGGGGTTGTCGGCCTTTGGCCGGTCAGCTTCGGCGCGCAGGCAGAGGTGCCGAAGCCGACGGTAGCCGCGGTCGTCGCGGCCATCCCCAAACCGTTCCCGTCCGTTACCCTCGAGGCCTCGTCCGCGATCGTCGTCGACCTGCGCACCGGGCGCGCCATCTTCGAGCGCGACGCCGACACCCCGCGCCCGCTCGCCTCGATCACCAAACTCGTCACCGCGCTGGTGGCCGGAGACGCCCTGGACCCGAACACCTCGGTCACGATCTCGAGCATGACGCAGACCGAAGAGGGCCCGACCTTCGTGCTACCGCCCGCGCCAATGCTCGCGACCGACGGCACGCCGATTCTGGACGAGGAGGGAAACCCCCGCTTCTACGAGGCCCAGGAGGTGACCGCGCCGGCGACCGTGCACACGGTCCCCGTCGTCGCCAAGGTAAAAGACGCCATCGCCTACGCTCTCGTGGCGTCTTCCAACGAGGCAGCCTCGGCGCTCGCGGCGAAAGCCGGTCCCGGCGAAGAGGCCTTCGTCGCGCAGATGAATGCGGCGGCCTCAGATATTGGGGCGCCGACCATGAGCTTCCAGAACCCGACCGGCCTCGACATCGGCGCGGAGGCGTCAGGCGTTGGCAGCGCGCGCGACGTCGCGTCGCTCCTCGGCTACCTCGTGGCCAACAGGCCGCGGCTCATTGCCCCGACCGCCGAGCCGACGGTCACCGTGGGCACCGACCAGGGACCGCTGACCGCCAGGAACACCAACAGGATTGTCAGCTCGCTGCCGAACCTCGTCGGTGGCAAGACCGGCCTCGAGACTTCTGCGGGCGGCAACCTCGCGGTCGTAATTGACCCAGGCCTTTCCCAGCCAATTGCCATTGTGGTGCTCGGCTCGACCGAAGCGGGTCGCTTCGCCGACGTGCAGACGCTCGCGGACGCGACGGTGAAGTACCTAGGTGACGATACGCCGGTTGCCGCGCCAGAGCAGCCGCTGCGCTAAAAAAGAAAGCCCCGGCCAAGATGGTCCGGGGGTACGCCTCGCGGCGCGAGGTATCACGCTTTTTTCTGCGGCTCGATCCCGAGGTCTTCGGGGCGAGCCATGAGGGCGTGCCACGACCAGGAGGTCAGGCGGCAGACGCTGCGCCACAAAGAGATGAAGGCCAGCAGCGTCCACCAGACCAGGTAGTAGACAACCCGGGCGCCAACCAGCGAGAGCAGGCCTCCGCCAATAGGCAGGAGCGCCCAGACGAACACGGCGTAAGCGTAACCTTCACGCTCGACGCCGAAAAAGCCGCTACGGTCGGCGTCGAGGATAGCCCAAGCGTCGGGTAGCGCGGTTGCCAGGAACGCGGCCATCGGGACAATTGCCGCGAAGCACAACTCGACCAGAGCGGCGACTACCGCGGAACCGTAGACGCCGGGGTACGTCATCGTCAGACGTCTCGTTTTGAGGTGGGCAATCCAGCGGCTAGACCAGTGGACCGAAGACCACATGGCCGAGAAGCAGAAGACCAGGCACCCGACGCCCACGGCCCGGTTGACCGCGAAGCGATCGCCGTACAGGTAGGAAGCGACCCAGAAGGCCAAGCCCGCCAAGACGCCGAAGAGAGTTCCCGCGATCAAGACGCGGCCGAAGAACAGAGTGTATTTTTTCATTTTTTGTATAGAGCCAGGCGTAATCACTAACACTTTTTTATAAAAAATCAATGTTTCGGGGTGGGGAAGGCGCCCGGCCCCGCTCTGCGCTAAAGTGTTCTCCTATGGCATTCGACACAATCAAGGTCCTGCTCCCGGCCGCGCTCGCGTTCCTCACCGGCGTCGCCGTCACCCCGGCGATCGCCGGCTTCCTGTACCGCAACAAAATGTGGAAGCCTAAAGGGGGCAAAGTTGCCCTCGACGGCAAAGCCGCCGAAGAGTTCAACCGCCTCCACGCGGCCAAAGAGGTCGGCACGCCGCGCCTGGGCGGCTCGGTCATCTGGGTCTCGACCCTCGCCGTCGCCGGCGGCCTATGGATTCTGGCGGCGCTATTCCCGGGCGTCGGCTTCGGCAAGCTCGAGTTCCTCTCGCGCTCGCAGACGTGGGTGCCGCTCGCGGTCTTCGCGCTCGGCGCGCTAGTCGGCGCCGTCGATGACCTGTCCGAGGTTCGCGGCTCGGGCGGCCTCTCGCTCGGCGCGCGCCTCTCCTTCGTCATCGGCGTCGGCACCCTGCTCGCGGTGTGGTTCCACGACAAGCTCGACGTCACCTCGGTGAGCCTGCCCCTCGTCGGGCCAATCGAGCTCGGCTGGTACGTGGTGCCGTTCTTCGTGGCGGTCATCCTGGCCACCTACGCCTCGGGGGTCATCGACGGGCTCGACGGGCTCGCCGGCGGCGTCTTCGCGATCAGCTTCGCCGCCTACGCCGCCATCTGCTTCGCGCAGGGGCAGGTGAACCTGGCGGCGCTTTCGGCCACCATCGCGGGCGCCACCCTCGCGTTCCTCTGGTTCAACGTGCCGCCCGCGCGCTTCTACATGTCCGAAACGGGATCCATGGCGCTCTCGCTCGCGCTGGCCACCACCGCCATGATGTCCGACAGCCTGGTAGGCGGGGTTGGCCTCGCGGTCCTGCCACTGGTCGCGGCGCCGCTCGCGGCCACCGTCCTTTGCAACGTCGTTCAGGTTTCCTCCAAGAAGTTCCTGGGGCGCAAGGTGTTCCGCGTCGCGCCGATTCACCACCACTTCGAGGCAATCGGCTGGTCGCGCGAGAAGGTCGTCATGCGCTACTGGATCGTCGCCGCGGTCGCCGCGGTGATCGGCGTGGTGGTAGCCCTCGCGCACCTCTCGGCCTAGGCGCAGACTCACGCATGCGCAAGCTCGAGCCAATCGACCGTTTCCTCGCCTACGCGACCGGCATCCTGGCGTTCTTCGGCGCGGCGATGTTCGTCTCGGCGGCGAGCGGCCTGGCGGCTCGCGGCGAGGCCATCATGGGCGACATCCTGGCGCAGGTAGGCCTCGGGCTCTGCGGCGGCGGCGCGCTCGCGTACCTGGTTTCCCGCGTGCCGCACCGGCGCCTTCGCCCGTTCGCCGTGGCGTTCTTCGCCTTCGCCGCCCTCGCCACCGCGGCGGTCTTTGTGCCGGGCCTCGGCGTGTCTCACGGCGGCGCGACCCGGTGGCTCAACCTCGGCTTCATTTCGGCGCAGCCGCTCGAGCTGCTCAAGATTGCCTACGTGGTGATGCTCGCGGCGCTGCTTGGCCGGCGGCGCGGCGTCGACGGCTGGAGCGGCGTCATTTCCTTCGGCATCGTCACGGCCGTAGCCGGGGCGGTCCTCGTCCCGCAGCCAGACCGCGACGGCTTCATCCTCCTCGGCATGACCGGCTTCGCCATGCTGCTCGCGGCCGGCACCGAGTGGAAGAAGCTCGGCATTCTGGCGGCGGCCGGGGTTATCGGCGTCGTCGCGCTGGTCTTCTCGGCCGGCTACAGCATCGACCGCGTGCTCACCTTCATCGACCCCGACGACGATCCGCTCGGCAGCGACTACCAGATTCAGCAGTCGCTGATCGCGGTCGGCTCGGGCCAGGCTTTCGGCCGCGGCCTCGGGCAGAGCCTGCAGAAGCTCGGCCGGCTACCCGAGCCGACGTCCGACTCGATTTTCGCCGTGCTGGCCGAAGAGTCCGGGTTCGCCGGCGCGACCTTCGCCACCCTCGCCTTTGTAGCCCTCGGCGCGGCCTGCTTCCGCGTCGCGCGCCGCTCGCCGGACGCCTTCGGGGGTCTTTTGGCGGCCGGGTTCGGCACCCTCATCCTCACGCAGGCGTTCCTAAACATCGCCTCGGCGGTCAACCTGATGCCGCTCGCCGGCCTGCCGCTGCCGTTCGTCTCGAAGGGCGGCACCGCGCTCCTCGGCGCGCTCATCTCCGTGGGGATAGTGGCCTCGGTATCCCGCGCCGCCGGCGCCAAAGCAGAGGGGCGGTCCTAGCGAGGTTCTGCTAGAATTTGGCGACGTATGCGAATTGTCTTTACGGGCGGCGGCACGGGTGGGCACTTCTACCCGCTCATCGCGATTGCCGAGCAGGTGCGCCGCATGGCGCGAGACGAGCGCCTGGTCGAGCCTGATCTCTACTACCTGGCGCCAGAACCCTACAACCCGGCCGCGCTCTTCGACCACGGCATCAAGTTCCGCCGCGTGCCAGCGGGAAAAATGCGCCGCTACTTTTCGCCCCAGAACATCATCGACTACTTCAAGGTGATCGGCGGCGTCTTCGTCGGCCTGCTCGAGGTGTTCAAAATCTTTCCGGACGTCGTCTTTTCGAAGGGCG
>JBILMG010000044.1:0-5288 GCA_044375695.1 Minisyncoccia bacterium
GACACAAGGTTTAGCTTTAGCGAGCTCTGCTTTGTTCCGCAACGCGCGGTTGGCCGTAAGGCTGACCTTATATTGAGAGTTTGATCCTAGCTCAGGATGAACGCTGGCGGCGTGGATAAGGCATGCAAGTCGAACGGAACACACTGCGATTACATCAAGATGTGTTTAGTGGCAGACGAGGTAGTAACACGTAGGTACGTCCCCTCAAGTCAGGGATAACTAGCCGAAAGGTTAGCTAATACTTGATAGACCCTCCGGGGTAAAGATTTATCGCTTGAGGACCGGCCTGCGCAGTATCAGCTAGTTGGTGAGGTAATGGCTCACCAAGGCTATGACGCTTAGGGGCGCTGAGAGGCGGACCCCCACCGATGGAACTGAGATACGGTCCATACACCTACGGGTGGCTGCAGTCGAGAATCTTCCACAATGGACGAAAGTCTGATGGAGCGACGCCGCGTGGTTGAAGAAGTCCTTCGGGATGTAAAAACCTTTTACAAGGGAGGAAATTTTGACTGTACCTTGTGAATAAGGGGTTGCTAAACTCGTGCCAGCAGCAGCGGTAATACGAGTGCCCCGAGCGTTATCCGGAATTATTGGGCGTAAAGGGTGTGTAGGCGGTCGTGTTAGTCCTCCGTTAAATCTCTCGGCTCAACCGAGAACCAGCGGGGGAGACGGCACGACTCGAGGGTATGAGAGGTGCATGGAACTCACAGTGTAGGGGTGAAATCCGTTGATATTGTGGGGAACACCAAATGCGAAGGCAGTGCACTGGCATACTTCTGACGCTGAGACACGAAAGCGTGGGTCGCGAATGGGATTAGATACCCCAGTAGTCCACGCCCTAAACGATGCTCGCTGGCTTTTCGGAGAATCGACCCTCCGGGAGGCGAAGCTAACGCGTTAAGCGAGCCGCCTGGGTAGTACGGCCGCAAGGCTAAAACTCAAAGGAATAGACGGGGACTCGCACAAGCGGTGGATCATGTGGCTTAATTCGTCGGTAAGCGAAAAACCTTACCAGGGCTAGAAATCTGCACGAAATCCCCAGGAAACTGGGGACCTCGCAAGACGGGCAGACAGGTGATGCATGGCCGTCGTCAGCTCGTGGTTTGAACTGTTCCCTTAAGTGGGGTAACGAGCGCAACCCTCGTCGTGTGTTACAAGTGTCACACGAGACTGCCCCCGCACGGGTACCGAAACTGTAAAGTTTGGGTGTCGGTGCGGGGGAGGAAGGCGAGGATGACGCCAGGTCCGCATGTCCCTCTGATGCCCTGGGCTGCACACGTGATACAATCGGTCGGGACAGTGGGGCGCAATGACGCGAGTCGGAGCAAACCCCCAAACCCACCGCCAGTTCGGATTGCAGTCTGCAACTCGACTGCATGAAGCCGGAATCGCTAGTAATCGCAGATCAGCACGCTGCGGTGAATACGTTCTCGAGTCTTGTACTCACCGCCCGTCAACTCAAGGGAGCTGGGAGTACCCGACGTCATCGTTTATCGGTGATTACGGTAAGCTCAGTAACAGGGAGTAAGTCGTAACAAGGCACGGGTAGCGGAAGCTGTTCGTGGATTATGTCAAGTGACTTTACGCTCTTTCGGCGCTTCGGCGCTGGATGCAGTTAACGGGTCGATCTCCTACCGCAAGGTAGGTTGAGACTATTGTCGTAGTCTCTAAATCGACATGACGCTGGGAAAGACCAGGCGCGTAGCGGAACAAAGCAAAGAACGTTAGAGATGGGAGCCCCGAGGTTAAAAGCCTCGGGGCTTTCCCTTTACCCCAGCTCTAAGCGGCTCCGCGGCGCTTTTAATGCGGCGCGAGCCGTGCTAAATTCGGCCGCGTCCTCGGAAAATGCGCGCGTAGCTCAGTTGGTAGAGCACATCACTGATACTGATGGGGTCCCAGGTTCGAATCCTGGCGCGCGCACAAAAAGAAACCCCCTCCGGCTTCAAGCCGGGGGCTTTCTTTTTGTGCGCGCGCAGCATCGGTGTGGGACACCGATGCGTCAGGATTCGAAGGCCGGAGCGGGGTCCCGGCCCGCGGCTCTGCCGGGCTGGGCCGCGAGGCGGGGTCGCGAACACTTAGCCGTTTGGCGCTCTGGCCTCAGGAAATTGAGAGAGCGCCGAAACGGCTTAGTGATTCGTGACCGAATCCTGGCGCGCCAAGAAAAAACAAAATCCCTAGTAACCCGTGACCGAATCCTGGCCCGCTGAGAAAAACAAAAGGCTTAGTGACCTGTGACCCAGGTTCGAAGCTGCTGACGCGGCTGGGTTTTTCAGCGCCTCTAGCACCACCGTCCGCCCCTTCGCCAAACATTGACATTTCCCAAAAAACATATAGAATATATCCCCGAATTAGCTTGGCGCTGGTTTTGCCCGGCTATTCCTTCAAAACCAAATACCGAAGAAAAATGAAAAAGAAAAAATACGAACACGTCGTCGACGCGGAATTCCGCACGGACGACGAAGAGCCGCGGCGCCGCACCTCTGGTCGGCACGCGGGAAATACCAGGCGCAAGAGCCGGGGGAGCTGGGTCAACCTGCTTTTCCTCGCGCTTCCGTTCTGGGTACTGCGCCGGTTCTTCTCGCTCGCGAGCGGCATCGGCTCTGGCATCGGAGAAATCCTACGCTTCGTGGCCGTTCCGGTCGCAAGGTTCGCGACCATCGCGGTTGCCTTCACCGGCATGTGCCTCGGCGTGATGTACGCCGGCGCCTACGCCATTCGCGGCGGCGTCGATCGGACACGCTCAATCGCGGATAGCTGGCACGCCTCGCTCAACAAGGGCGCGGACGCGCTGCTAGCCATGGTGCCGTCTCACGCAAGCCACGCTCCCGATGAGGATGTCCCCAAGGCGGTTCCAATCTTGGCGAACTATCGCCCTGGTCAGACGCCGAATCTAGAAGTGCCCGCTGCTTCTGAGGGGTCATCGCCTGTTCTCGACGCCATATCTGATGTCGCCGACGGAGCCGTTAACCTCTTGCTGCCATCGCTGCGAGACTACCCCAAACCGGGCAATCTGCCCGCCATAGAGGGGGACATCCTGGAACTCGCCGGCGGACACCGCATGCAGCAGCTCATCACCAGCATCTTGCCGGCGGTCGAGCAGGTGGAGTCTTCTGGTCGCCAGGAGCTCATCGGGGATAACGGTTTGGCCTACGGCCCGCTGCAGGTTCGGCACGAGCCGTGCGAAGACCTCCGCGACCGCTTCGGCATCGAGGTAAACCCCGCTGACTGCAACGGCAACTACGAGCTCTCCGAGTACGTGGTCCGGCTGTACCTTGGCTACTGGGGCATTCAGCACGAGCTGCGTACGGGGAAAGTGGCTACGGCCAAAGACCTCTGCCGCACGTGGAACGGGGGGCCCGATCAAGGCCCGTACAAAAAGACGGACGCCTACTGGGCGCGGTGCAAGTCGCACGACGACTCGATCGCGTACCTGGCGGCAGAATGAAAATCCTCGCGAGAGGTCCTAATTTCGTAGAGAAATTTCCGTTTGGGCGCACGCGCCCGGCAGAGTTTCCAAACGAAAGTGTCTCCAAAGGAAAGGAGGCGTCCCCGGCGACGGGGAATGTAGGGGCAGCGCTCGCGCTGCTCGGGACGGGATCCGCCTTATCCACGGATAAGGCCTGATCTCGAATGCCGGTCTACCCAACGGCGAAAAACAGAGCCGCTGTCCTCGTGACAGCGGCTCTCTTCTTTTATTTTCACCCTATGGACATGCGGGCAAAAAGATGTAGTTTTGCCGCCTATGCTCTACGGAAAACAAAAAATAATCTCAATCCTGGCCGTCGTCTCCCTTCTCCTCGTTTCCGCGGCTCGCGCCGAAAAAGCGCCGCGGATTAGCGTGGCGACGCCTCCGGTGGCGGTGCCGACGTTCACGTTCAGCAGGGACCTCTGCCTCGGCAGCTCGGGCTCAGACGTTGTCGGGCTCCAGCTCTTCCTCGAGAGGAAAGGGCACATGGTCATGCCGTCCGGCGCGGCGCGCGGCTACTTCGGGGTTATCACCCGAGCCGCGCTCGCCTCCTGGCAGCGATCCGTTGGAATCAGCCCTAGCGAGGGGTACTTCGGCCCGCTCTCTCGGGCCAAGGTAAATGCGGAGGTTCTCAAGTTCTAGCGCCCTACCGGGCGCTTTTCCTTTGGTGAAAGCGTGGTAAACTCGCGCCCGCCTTTTTATTCTATCCAGGTAACGCAAGGACGAAACGCCATGACCATCGCCGAGAAGAAAACAAAAATTGTCGCCACGATTGGGCCCGCCACCGAGTCGAAAGAGCAGCTCGCCAAGCTCCTCAAGCTGGGCCTGAACGTCGTGCGCATGAACTTCTCGCACGGCGATTTCGCCGAACACCAGGCGAAGCTCGATAACGGCCGTGCCGCCTCCGAAATGGCTGGCCTGCCGATCGCCTTCCTCCAGGACCTCGCCGGCCCGAAGATTCGCATCGGCGAGTTCGCCACCGAGACCGGCCGCGTGACCCTCAAGACTGGCCAGACCTTCACCATCACGACCGAGAACGTGAAAGGCGACGCCTCTCGCGTTTCCATCAACTACGCCAAGTTCCCGTCCGAGGTTAAGGTCGGCCACGCCGTCCTCCTCGACGACGGCAAGAAGCGCCTCGTCGTCACCAAGATCAAGGGCGAAGAGGTGACCTGCAAGGTGCTCGTCGGCGGCGAGTGCAAAGGCCGCCGCGGCGTCAACCTTCCGGACTCCGACCTCACCATTTCGGCGCTGACCCCGAAGGACAAGAAGGACGTTGAGTTCGGCATCAAGAACAACGTCGACTTCATCGCGTTCTCCTTCGTGCGCCGCCCGTCGGACGTTGTCGAGCTCCGCTCGATTCTCAACAAGCGCAAGTGCCCGGCTAAGATCATCGCCAAGATTGAGACCCCGCAGGCCATCGAGCACTTCGATGAGATCCTCGAGCTCGTCGACGGCATCATGGTGGCCCGCGGCGACCTGGCCGTGGAGATTCCGTTCGAGCGCGTGCCGCACGAGCAGAAGGAGATGATCGCCAAGTGCCGCGCCGCCGGTAAGTTCGTCATCACCGCGACCCAGATGCTCGAGTCGATGATCAAGGCGCCGGTTCCGACCCGTGCGGAAGTTTCCGACGTCGCGAACGCCGTGCTCGACGGCACCGACGCCGTCATGCTCTCCGAGGAAACCACCCTCGGCGATTTCCCGCTCGAGTCGGTCGAGGCCATGGCCAAGATTGCCCGCTTCGCCGAGAGCCACCGCGAGGACTCCGTCTTCGCACACGGCTTCGAGCCGCTCCCGCTCCCGGGCGCCGAGCTCTCCG
>JBILMG010000011.1:0-19251 GCA_044375695.1 Minisyncoccia bacterium
GAGGTAAGGCAGGCACGCCGCCCGAGACGCAAAGAGAAACCCAAAGACCCGGCTACGCGCCGGGCTTTTCTTTATTAAGGTATTTTTTGGGTATAGTGTCGCAAAAGGTGTATTGTGCGACACAATGCCCCGAGAGCGGGGGTGGGGCTTATCCACAGGTGCAAAATTATTCGGCAACGTAAATTTTTCTCTGTCATTTTCTCGCCAGCGTCTCGGCGTGACTCGATGAGCCACGAGGCCAGGTCTGGCGCGAATATTTTTTCTTTCCCAACCATCGTTTTAAGCCTCCCCCTCCCCTCCCGTCCGAAGTCAAAAAAGAAAGGCCGCCAAATCTACTTTCTAGATTTGGCGGCGCGGTGAAGCTGATTCGAATTTAACGCCTCAGGCTTCTTCGCTACCGGTCACGTCAATCGCGACTTGGCGGTCGGCCCAACGGGCAATGCCCATTGTGGTTAAGAATCCGCCGGCTACCGCGAGGATGACCAAGAGGATGACTATGAGGGCCGCGGCGCCGTCTTTGCTGCGGCTCTTACCTTTGCCGCCGAAGGCGTCGATCACGTCTCGCAGGAAGCTCGGCGCGTGACTGGCGGCCTGCCAGGTGTTGCTCATGTTCGCGTAGGTGTTCCACCCGGCGACCGCCACGCTGCCGAAAGTGCGGCGGCGATAGGCACGAACCAGGCTGTGCGCCCAGATACCGAAGCCGCTGCCGAGAATCGGCAAGATGACGACCAGGTAGCCGAGCTTGAACATCACCTCGCCCCATTCGGGCGTCAGCCAGCCACCGGCAACGGTCAGCATGGTAAGGATGGTCAGGTAGACCCAGGTGAATCCGCAGGCAGACATTACGAGCCCGCACCAGGTGACGACGCGGCTCCAGCCGCCGATGATCTTCGTCTCCGTGAAGCCGACGCCGGCCGCGTAGGCGTTCCAGGCGCTGATGGCCGTATTGAGCACGAGGAAGAGAAGCAGTGTCAGGTAGTTCATTGGTATTCGATTACGTTTTATTTTCTATTTTAACCGAACGGTCGTTCAGTACTTATTTATTATAAAACAATATTTATATAAAATCAATTTATTTTCACAAAAAGAAAAGAACGCCTCTCTGGGCGTTCGGGGTTGCGGCGAGCTCAGAAAACTAGCCGGCGCGTTCCTCTTCTCGTCTGGCGATTTCGTCTCTCGCCTGCTTGTGCAGCCCGATGAGCGTCTCCGTTGGAATATCCATCCACATCTGGTGCCCGCTCGGCTTAGACATTGCCGTGAGCCGGAGCGCCGCGCCAACCCGGAGAGCGCCGTGCAGGAAGTTCGCGAACGCGTCATCGCCAGACCAGACGCGCCAATGGAAGTGGCTGTCGTATTCTCCGTAGCGGGTAGGTTTACCGTCTGGCGCAGCACCCAGGTAATCCGCTATTGGCGAGAGCACGCCGGGGTCCTCGACAGACGGACACGTCACGCTTTCTTCACGCGGCGTAGGCGTAAAGTTTCTCTTGAAGCTGATGCGGAAGATGTTCCGCCCGTACGAGGCCAGTAGGCTGAGCGCCTGGCTCCAGCTTAGCTGGCCGCTCCGCATTTCGTTTTCTAGATTTCTCATATTTTCTTTTTTGTTCCGTCTCAAATGACCGGAAATTTGAAAATATTTCTACGCTTAAAAGAGATTTATGTCAAAAAGACCCGCCACCCTTCATCACAGGTGGCGGGTCTTTTGACGCCGGACGACTGGCGCTAATTCTCCCCTTCTTCGAACAAACGAGACAGCGCCGCCTGCATTTCTTCGGCCGGAACGGCCACGTCAACTGAGAGGCTCTCGAGCGCGGCCAGGCGCTCGTCTTCGTCGGCCTCCGAAGTAGATTCGGCCAGGGTGCCGAGGAGCATCTCTTTTTCCCTCGCGGACGGCGGCAGCGCCGCAGGAGGGTCGAGCCGCTCTGGCTCTTCCGGCGCGCTACGGGTTACCCACACAGAGGTAGCCGCGCTCGCGACGAGCAGCACCATGAGCACCCAGAGCATCGGGCGAGGGGCGCGAGCAGGCGCCGAAGCTTCGCCAGCATCGATCACCGGAAGGTCTGTGAACTGGTAGTTGTTTCTCTTCATGGCTAGAACTCAATGGGTCGCGGCGCCGGAGTGCAGCGGAGGAACTCGTGATCTGGGGCCTCAACGCCGCCGGCGTCGACAAGGGTACCGTCGGTGCAGGTGAGAATCTTTCCGAGGCCTTCGCAGCACGCGGTCAAATCGGTGAGACCGGAGCACGCCGAGCTGGTTCCCGAGACGAGGCGCTCGGAGTAGAAGAGGTGGCTCTCGCCTTCTTCGAGAATGAGGCCGCCACGCTCGCACTGCTCTGCTGGAGCGCCGCACGTGAGCGACGAGTAGGCTCCGGCAGATAGGGTGCCGTCGGTGCAGGTGCGGGTAACCTGAGGGCAGGTGCCGTCGGCGCCAACAGGGCCGTAGTAGGTCCGGCTCTGGCCATTGCCGATGAATTCCCCGTTCGGCCCGACGCACTCACCTACGGTATCTTCGGTGAAGACGCCGTCCCAGTTAATCCAGCCGACCACATCGGAACCCCAGGCGAAGCCGCCAAATTTTCGGTTGCTGAGCTCTACCCCGTAGCGACCAGACCCTCCCGGACCAGCGAGCGAAATCCAGCCGTCCCAGCCGTCGGTTCGGGAAGCCATCGAAGAGCAGTTCCCAGATTTGGTGCCGGCGCAGGCACGCGCCCACCCTTTCAGGCGAAGCCCGTCTTCGAGGATGGCGTTGCCGCCGAGAGTAGCGTTCGGAAAAGACGATAGCCCGCCAAACTTGATCCACCCGATATTGTCAGACCAAGCGTAGCCGGAGAGAGCTCCGGTCGAGTCTACCCTCACCCCGTAAGACGACGGCGAAGGCTGGGTTCCGGAAACCTTATCGTCGTGATCGTTCCCCGCGCTAAAGCTAATCCAGCCGATGTTCTCAGACCACGCGAAGCCAGAGAGCGCTACGCTGCCTTCTGCGCCGGCGGGCGACGGCCGCGCGGTAGAAATTGAAACCGCCGATAGGACGATGGCTACGGCGATTACGGCGCCGGGCACGGAACGCGCGAGCGAGAGGAGCTTCTTTCTCATAGGTGCCGAGAATGGTAATTCGATCCCGCCTATTCTCCCCCGCCAGCAGAGAACCGGCGAGCGGCGGGCTGTGGATTACGCAAAAAGAAACCGCGCCCAATTGGGCGCGGTTTCTTTTCTTTCCGTACGAGGTTTTTCGCGGACCCTGAAACCTTAGGAGTTCCAGCAGTGTTCCGAGTAGACCCAAGGGGCAGTGCCCTGCGTGCGGTAGAGGTGGCGGGCGTACGCCAGGTTGCCGTCGAGCGTCTCGATATCGAGGCCCATCTTTTTGGCCGAAGCCAGGTGGACGGTCTCGTTAATCTGCATGACGCCAACGTCGGCGGAGTTGACGCGGCCGCGGAGCGGCTTCCCGTCTTCGGTGTACTGGCGAATAGTCGACTCGCAGAAGGCCACCTTGGCCATAATGGGAGCGTCCTGCCAGTACTCGCGAACCTTGGCCTCAACCTCTTCCTGAGAAGGAATGGTCGGAACCTCTTCGACGACGACCTCGGTGGTCGTGGCGATGGTCGCGGCCTCGGCGACGGCAATCCCCATAGGGTTGGTCGCGGCCGAGGTAAAGAGCGAGAGGCCGAGTGAGAGAGAGATGATAAGCCTATGGCTTAGTGCTAATCCGCGTTGCTTCCGTGACGGCGTGGCCTTCGTGGCTGATTGCCTGTGGTTTCGGGAGCGCGGGCCGGTCCTTCTTTTTCCTCCCTTGCATCCGTGGCGTCCGTAGGAGGGGGTCCAGAGCGGCAAACAAAAAGCCCAGACGGCAGCCATCTGAGCGCGTACATGGTAGCAAACCCCACCCCTTCTGTCAAGCTTTTAGGGACCCCTTTTGCGGTATTTAAGCTTTATTTATCAATGATTTTTACCTCTTTTGTGGCCTAGTTTTTTAGGGGTAAAAAATGGCATTTTGAACCCGGCAGAGCGGCGAGCCCAGGCGCCCTACCCTCCCGGCTCGACGCACCCCTCGGCCGGCAAAAAACCGGCCCTTTCCGCCTCTTCTGAGCCGCAAAAACGTCTCAGATTTTGCGGCTTGAGCCTGGACGCGCCTTCGCACCAGGCAAAGTAGTAGCGCTTACCCCTAGAGGACGCCACCGCCGGCAGGCAGCTGGCCGTCCAGAGTTCGGAAGCCGGCAGACGCTCTACCTGAACCCCTGCCCCCTTCTGGTTCTGGGTCGGCGGCGCGGCGTTGGCAAAGGCAGCCAGCCACCCCACCCCGCCAGCGCACAGGAAACCAGCCGCCAGGGCCTTGCGTACAGGGGTGAACGCTGGTAGATTGCGCACCGCTCGAGCGTACGCCCGAAAGGGTGCCGCCAGCGTAAGTAAACCCTATGTCGACAGTAAAGGCCGCCGGCGCAACAAAGAACCTCCGCGACTCGAAGCCGAAGTACCTCGGTACTAAGCTCTATGACGGCGAGAAGGCCCAGATTGGCAGCATCATCGTGCGCCAGCGCGGCACCCCGATTCTCGCGGGCAAGAACGTCGCGGTCGGCAAAGACCACACCCTCTTCGCCATGAAGCCGGGCACCGTGAAGTTCCGCACCGCCCGCAAGGAGAGCTTCGACGGTACCATCTCCAAGATGCCGATCGTCGACGTCATCGAGGCCTAGTCAGATTTTTCTACGGAAACCGCCCCTCACGGGGCGGTTTCTTCTTACCCCCCCGCCACCCCTTGCGACCAACCATTCTCGGGCGTAAGGCCGCGGCAAATGAACTCTCTAACAGGACCAAAACTAGCCAACGATTGCCTAACCTTCGCCGACCAAATAGCCGAGCTTCGCCGCGTTGGCATCTGGGAAGCCATCAATCGACTCGTCGACGGCCTCGCCGCCTGGGCCGAGCTGTGGACCATCAACTGGAGCCGTATCAGGCTCTGCTTCGGCGTCCACTTCCTCGATTACATGCGGGTGCGCATCGGATACGCCTTGGCGCAGCCGATGGATCAAACCTTTTGGAAGCACTGCTACGAGCAGGCTTACGCCGAGTGGGAGGCTGAAGGCGGCGGCGGGAACATATCGTCGGGCTCTGGGTGGGCTATGTACGGAGTAGATCTGACGTACCAACAGAGGCTGATGATGATCGAGGGTTTTCGAGACATAGAGCGCCGCGAGCGCGAAGACCCTTCCAGCATTCAGTGCTGCTAGCCGCCGCGAGGCGGCTTTTCTTTTTGACACCGTTCGGCTGGCGGGCGTAGGCTAAACACGAACAGGAGATCCCTATGAAAAGAAGAAACTTACTACTTTTGCCTCTGGCCGCAGCTATCGCCGCGTCCAACCCTGCCGAAAATCAACCGGCGGCACCCGGAAGCCTGACTCACCAAGCCGCCGTAGACCAGCTCTACGCGAATCACTGGCGAGCGAACGGCTACCGTATTTTAGGGCCGGTCGACTACAGCCAACCTCTCGCGTGGCACCGAGAAGCCCTGCGGCAACACGAGAACCTCTTTGCCAGGCTCTTCAGCAAGTTCGGGCCGGAAATTTTCAAGGAGCTCGCCTGAGCCCGAAGCCGCTCACAAAAAACGCGCCCCTCCGGGACGCGCTTTTCTTTTTGAAAACCCAGAACTAGGCGGCCAGGACGGCAACGGTGAGCGCGGCCGTGGCGCCGGCGGCGCGCAGCGTCAGCTTGTGCTCGCCCACCTCGCGCACGGCGAACCCCTCGTCGATCCAGGCGACATCCACGATGGGGCCGAGCTGCGCCTCGATAGCCTTGGCAATTTCTGGCGCGTGCACCTTGGCGAAGAGGTGGCCCTGCTCGTTGGCGCGCTCCTTGAGCTCGAAGCGCTTGCCGTCGAGGCTGGCGAGGGTTTCGCGAACAATACCTTCGTGTGCGGCCTTGGTGTCGGCCTCGCGGCGCAGCTTGGCCTCGTGGTCGGCAATGGCGCGCGGCGTCGCGGCGAGCGCGTAGCGGTTGCGCAGCAGGAAGTTCTCCGCGTACCCCTGCGGCACGTCCTTGATTTCGTTCTTGCGGCCGAGGCCCTTAACGTCGCGGGTCAGAATGACTTTCATGGGATTGAATTAAGCCTGGGTAAAAAATCTACTTGGCGAGGAGCGCCTTGGCGGCAGCCTCGAGCACCTCGTCTTTGGCGGTGGTCGAGTCGTCCTCGATTTCCACGTCTGGGTCAATGCCCTTCTTGGTAATCGCGTTCCCGTCTGGGGTGAGCCACTCCGCGACGGTAATTTTTACCGCAGAGCCGTCGGACAGGTCTACCAGCTCCTGAACAGAGCCTTTGCCGAAGGTGGTCTCGCCGTAGAGTTTGGCGCCGAAACGTTCCGAGAGGGCGCCGGCCAAAATCTCGGAAGCCGACGCGGAGCCGCCGTCGACGAGGATCGCCACCTCGGGCGCCTTGTCCCAGCCGTGGTAGCCGCGGCTCACGAGGATATCGTCGGCCCGCTTGCCGCCGTAGCGCTCCGAGACGATCACCTCCCCCGCCGGCAGGAACCAGCTGGCAATATCGACCGCCTGGGTAAGGTAGCCGCCGGTATTGCCGCGGACGTCAATCACCAGGTCGCGGCTCTTCGAGGCGGCAAACTCTTTCATGGCGGCGCGGAATTCCTGGCCAGACTTTTCCGAGAAGGTGGAGAGGCGGACCACGAAGACGCCGTCTTTTCGGCTCTCGGTCTCGATCGCCGGCACGGTGATGCGGGCGCGGGTCACCGAAATCTCGATTGGCTCGGGCGCGCCCTCGCGGAGCACCGTCAGCCTGACGACGGTGCCGGCCTTGCCGCGGATGCGGGTAACGGCTTCGTCGACGATCATGTCCAGCGACTCTTCGCCGTCAATTTTGTAGACGCGGTCCCCGGTCTCTACACCGGCCTTTTCGGCGGGAGAGCCTCGGAGCGGCGCGATCACCGTGAGCACCTCGTCGCGGCGGCCGAGCTCCATGCCAACCCCCTCGAAGGCGGCGCCGAGCCCTTCGCGGAGCTGCTTCTGATCCTCTTGGTCGAAGTAGCTGGTGTGAGGATCGTCGAGCGAGCCCAGGAGCCCTTCTATGGCGCCTTTGACGCGATCTTCGGAGGCGGGCAAGGTCGAGGTGCCAGCCTGCGGGTACTTCTCTTCGATGATGCGCCACGTCTCCCAAAACAGGGTGAGGTCGGCCAAATCTTTGGCCGAGGCGCGGCCGTCGAAGATGGGCAGGTTCGACTCGCGTCCGCCGAAGTAGTAGCCCGAGGCGAATACCGCAGAGACGAGAGCCACGGACGCGGCGGCCATAGAGATGCTCCTAAAGAATTCGCGCATTGCGTAGCGGAGTATGCCACGCCGATGGCGAGAGGAGAAGTCCGGGCAGGAACCGGCGCGGTGTAATATTCTTAGGCAATGCGACTATCACTACGAAACACCCTCACCGGCCAGGTCGAGCCCGTCCCGAATGCCCGCGACGGCGAGATCTCGATGTACCACTGCGGCCCGACCGTCTACTCCCGCGCCCACGTCGGCAACCTGCGCGCTTACGTCTTCGCGGACCTCGTCCGCCGCGCGGCCGAAGCCGAGGGGCTCAAGGTCCGCCAGGCGATCAACATCACCGACGTCGGCCACCTGGTCTCGGACGCTGACTCTGGTGACGACAAGGTGGAGAAGGCGGCCCGCGAGCGCGGCGAGAAGGCGGCCGACATCGCCCGGCGCTTCGAGGAGCTGTTCCTGGCCGATATCGGCCGCCTCAACGTGAAGACGGACGGCACAGCCTTCCCGCGAGCCACCGACTTCATCGCCGAGCAAATTGAGCTGGTACGCGCGCTCGAGGGGAAAGGCCTCACCTACACGCTTCCGGACGGCGTCTACTTCGACACCGCCAAGTTCCCCGCTTACGGCGCCCTCGGCGGCATCGACCTGGAAGGCCAGAAAGCTGGCGCGCGCGTGGCGACGGTGGACGGCAAGCGCTCCCCCACGGACTTCGCCCTCTGGAAGCTCACCCCCGCCGGCGTCAGCCGCGAGCAGGAGTGGGATTCTCCTTGGGGCAAAGGCTTCCCGGGCTGGCACGCCGAGTGCTCGGCCATGATTCAAAAAGTGCTCGGCCTGCCGATCGACCTGCACACCGGCGGCATCGATCACATCCCCGTCCACCACAACAACGAGATCGCGCAGACCGAAGGCGCGACCGGAACCAAGCTGGCGTTGCACTGGTCGCACGTGGCTTTCATCAACGTCGACGGGCAGAAGGTTTCGAAGTCGATCGGGAACACCTACGACCTGGATCAGATTGCCGAGTGGGGCGTCTCCCCGCTCGCCTACCGCTACTGGCTCATGTCGTCCCACTACCGCACGCCGGCAAACCTGACCAAGGAGGCGCTCCTGGGCGCAGCCACGGCGTACGCGCGGCTCGGCGAGTTCGTGGCGGCTGGCCCGCGCGCCCTGCCAGATTCCGGCGTCCTGGTAGCCGCGAGCGCCGCGCTCTGGGACGACCTCGATACGCCAAAAGTTCTCGCCATTATCAACGAGACCGCGAAGCGAGAAGACCTCGCGCCGGAGGTTCGCCGCGCGACCTTGGTGGCGCTCGATCCGCTCACGGGCCTCAATTTTGGGGGCTACGTCTCCAGCGCCGTCGATGCCGCCTCCCTGCCGGACGAGATCAAGAGCCTCTTTTTTGCCCGAGCCGCGGCGCGCGAAGCAAAGAATTTCGCCGAGTCAGACCGCCTGCGCGACGAGCTCAAGGGCCGCGGCTACGAGGTTTCCGATGGCGCGGGCGGGCAAAGCCTGCGAAAGATTTAAGGTTTTCGCGAAAGGCCGGCGCCCGAAGGGCGCCGGCCTTTCGCATTTGACTTGGCCTAGCCGCAAGAACAGTATCGGCCGAAACCGAACCAACAAAACACATGAATAGCAGACCTCAATTCGCCGCCTCTTTCCCGAGCGGCTCAGCAATCCTAATCGTCGTGCACGTCGAAAACCGCGATCAGACGCTGCGCTCGATCGAAGCCGCCGTAACCGGCGGGGCCGACGGGTGCTTCCTGATACAGCACCGGGAAGACCAGGTGCTGCTGCGGAAAATGTACCGCGCCGCGCGCCGCGCCTTCCCCAACTTTTGGACCGGCCTTAATTTCCTGGGAAAAGGGCCGGCATCAGCGGCCAGACTGGCCACGTGTCAGCCACGCGGCGAGCGGCGGAAGATGCTCGGCGTCGGCGAGGTGCCGACGCCAGACGGCCTCTGGGTAGACAACCCTCTGGCGGTCGAGCAATTCGATTGGGAGGTTAGGTCTTGCCGGGGGCCGTACCCCGCAGAATTCCTAGACATTCATGCCCCGGAAATTTCTGTTCACGCAGGTGGCGAGGGCAACCTGCTGCCGTCGAGCCTCTACTTTGCCGGCGCGGGATTCAAGTACCAGGGAGACAAAGGGGTCTCGCTGGAAGAGGAGTGCCGAATCGTGAAGCGCCGGTCGGACGTGGTAACCACCAGCGGAGACCGTACCGGGCAGCCGCCGACCGTCCAGAAAATCGAACGGATACGCTGGGCTATTGGCCCGGAAATGCCGCTCGCGATCGCGAGCGGCATCAGCGCCAAGAACGTGCGCCAGTTCATGCCCCTCGCCCAGGCTTTCCTCGTCGCGAGCAGCGTCACCGACCCAGGCGAGCTCACGAACGCCGAGAAGGTCCGGGAGCTCGTAGGAGCAGCCAAGAGCTAGTCCTAGCCGCCAGCCAAAATCAAGGGTCTGGCGGCTTTTCTTTTCAACAGCCAGTCCCCAGCCGCTCCCCTATTTTTGCTTATTTTTGGCCGGGACGGAGTGGGTGCCGGCGGCGTATAATCTGCGCACATGGCCGAGCACCGCGTATCCCTCAAGATCCCCCCGCACAGCAACGAATCGGAGCGCGCGCTCCTGGGCTCTCTCCTGGTGCGCCCGGAAGCTATTCACGACGCGCTCGAACTCGTGAACCAGGACTCGTTCTACGCCGAGCGCCACCAGACGATTTTTGCGACCGTCATCGAGCTCGCGCAGAAAGGCGCGCCGATCGACATGGTTTCGGTGGGCAACCGCCTGAAAGAGAAAGGGCTCCTGGAATCGGCTGGCGGCCAGGCGTACCTCGCCGAGCTCCCCGACGCGGCGGCATCGCCTTCGAACGCGGTGCACTACGCCGAAGTGGTGCAAAAGAAAGCCGCCGCCCGCGGCCTCATCCGCGCCGCCGAAGACGTGCTCGCCCAGGCCTACGACGAGTCCGCCGAGCTCGACGAGCTCCTGGACCGCGCCGAGAAGCGCGTCTTCGAGGCGACCGACGTGCGAGGTCAGGGCCGCTACCTCCTCGAGATCAAGGACACCCTCGTCGAGGCGTGGGATCGCCTCGAGCGCCTGTCCCGCGAAGGCGGCAAAGAGCTGCGCGGCGTCTCGACCGGCTTCGCCGCGCTCGACAACAAAATCTCGGGCTTCCAGAAGGCCGACCTCATCATTCTCGCCGCGCGACCTTCCATGGGTAAGACATCCCTGGCCCTCGACTTCGCGCGCGCCGTCGGCATTCACCAGAAGCAGCCGGTGGCGGTCTTCTCCTTGGAAATGTCCTCGCAGCAGCTGGCCGACCGTATGCTCTCGGCGGAATCGAGCGTCGATTCCTGGAAGCTGCGCACCGGCAAAGGCCTCACCGACCAGGACTTCGAGGCGCTCTCGGGTGCCATGTCCCGCATGAACGAGGCACCAATCTTCATCGACGAGCGCTCGGTGGTCACCCCTATCTCGATTCGCTCCTCGGCGCGGCGCATCAAGGCCGAACGAGGCTTGGGCCTTATCATCGTGGACTACCTCCAGCTGGTGCACCCGGTCACCTCGGCCAAGTCCGACTCGGTGGTGCAGCAGGTCACCGAAATTTCCCGCGGCCTCAAGTCGGTCGCCCGCGAGCTCGACGTGCCGGTGCTCGCCCTCTCGCAGCTCTCCCGTAAGGTGGAAGAGCGCGGCGGCAAACCTCGCCTCTCGGACCTCCGCGACTCGGGCTCGATCGAGCAGGACGCCGACATCGTTATGTTCATTCACCGCGAGGACAAGTACAACGACGCCGCGGATCGTCCGGGTATCGCGCAGATCATGATCGAGAAGCACCGTAACGGCCCTACCGGCATCGTCGAGCTCGGCTTCAACGATAAGTGCACCTCGTTCATTCCGGTCGACAGCTCGTACGCCGCCTCGATCGACGCCTTCTAGCCATGGACGCCATCGAGCGGCTCGCCGCGGCTTTCGCCGAATTTCCCGGGGTGGGACCCCGCCAAGCCCGTCGAATGGTTTTCTGGCTCCTGCGCAAGCAGAAAGGCTTCGCCGAAGAGCTGGCCAAGCTCCTGCCGGTCGTGGCGGCCGGCGTGCGCCCCTGCCCTTCGTGTTTTCGTTTCAGCGAGGCGCCGCAGGGGCAGCCGTGCCGCATCTGCGCGAGCGCCGACAGAGACCCCGCTTCCCTGCTCGTCGTCTGTCGCGACCAGGACCTGGAGGGCGTCGAACGCGCCGGCGCTTACCGCGGCCGCTACTTCGTGCTCGGCGGGTCGGCGCCGGTGCTCGAGAAAAGCCCGGAACGCCTCATTCGCCTAGAAGAGCTGCTGCGCCGCGTGGACCGCGACCCAGCGGTACGCGAAGTCGTCATGGCCACCAACGCGACCGCCGACGGCGACTACACCGCGAAAGTTGTGCGCGAGTGGCTCGAGCCGCTCGCCCTATCGCGCGGGCTCAAGCTGACCCTGCTCGGCCGAGGCCTCTCGACCGGCGCCGAGCTCGAGTACGCCGACCCGGACACCGTGCGCGCGGCAATCAGCGGGCGGCAGTAGTTGCCCTCCGCCTTTACCGGGCGTAGCGTGGCCGGGAATGAAACGCCCTATCTATACCTACGCACCGTTCGTGACAGTAGCAGCTGTGCTGGCGCTGACTTGCCCGCGAGAAGTGCGGCCAATCTTCGTCTTCCTCTTCGCGAGCAGCCTGGTTCCCCTGGCCACCGAATACTTACTGCCGGTGGCCTCGCGCCACCTACGCCAACTCGCAATCCGAGGACAGCCAATCGAGAGCCTGCCGATGGTCTCGCTGCACTCGAACTGGTACGCCGCGAAAAATTGTTTCGTGGCGCTCGAGCCGGCAACCGGAGAAATTCTCAGCGTGCCGCTCCGGCGAGGCGAAAAACCACCAGGCTACGCGGAGCCGTGCCGCGTGCTCGTGAGCGGCAGTCGGTTCGGTAGCCACTGGATCACGCACGGCATAGCGCCGCCCTGAGGAGGGCGGTTTTCTTTTACGGAAAGGCGCGGCGACCGAAAAAGAAAACGCCGCCCAAGAAGGGCGGCGAAGAGAGGCTAGTCACCGTAGGCAACCATCAGCCCGAGCACTTCCATTTGCTCGGGCGAGAGCTGCGACCGGAGACCGGCAGCTAGGGTCTCGAGATCTTTCCAGGCGCGCACGAAGGTTGCGGCGCGCTTCACCTTGGTAAGCCCGCCCTCCGGCAGATGGCTCTTCGGCCCAAGTCTCTTTCTGGGACCGGAAACTGTTGGGGCGTCGGCGACGGTGCCGGCGTCCCAAATTTCTCTAGCACTGTCGACGAAGCGGCTCGCCGACACCGCCTGGGGCTCTTTTGAAGCGCCAGAAGACGGTCTAGCGATCGACCGTTTAGGCGAGACCGAGTAGCCGTACCTTTCGAGCCAACGCTTATCTAGGGTGAGCGCCCGAAGTGCCCCGAGCGCAGAGGACGGCACCTTGTACCTGCGGAAGCTCGCCGACAAGACGTTGGCGGAAACGCCGATTTCGTCCGCGAGAGAGGCGACCGTTCTTCCCCGCGCGTGGAGGGCGATAATGAGCGGGCTAGCGCTCGTCTTCGCGATCTTCTTGCCGAGAGGTTTCCGAGGCTTGGCGATTTTTTTTGCTTTTCTTTTTGTGGGTTCCATGGGGATCTTAAAAATTTTTTAACTTTAATTTAACACTCCGTCAAGTTCGGCCAGCGGCAAAAGAAAACGCCGCCCGAGGTTCAGGCGACGCGGAATTCGATTCTCTTGACGTCGAGCAGCCGCTCGAGCTTTTCGACGTGGGTGCCAATTTCGCAGAGCCGCTCCGCCACCGCGCGCACCGCGATGAAGAGAGGCGAGGAAAGGCTTTTGGCCTGCTCCAGGAACGCCGTAATGATGCTGGCGATCCCGAGCAGGCTCGCCGAGCTCTCCGAGAAAGCGGCGGCTGGCTGGGGCCGAAAATCGGCGAGCGCGGCGGCCGCTTCGGGCAGCGAATGCTCGGTGAGCTCGCCCGGGCCCGCGAGTGCCCGCAGGCGGCTGACCGCTTCTGGGGACCAGTAGCTGAGGTCGCCGCGCGCGGCTCGACGATCGATTATTTGCACCAAGGATTGAATGAGGGGTTTCATGGTCTCTGGATTCAGATTACGGTGAAATTTTTAAAAGTAAAGAATCCGCCGCCCTTTCGGGCGGCGGATTCTTTTTTCGAAACCTACGCGACCTTCGCAATCTTCACGTCGACGAACGGCTGGCGGTGGCCATTCTTCTTGAAGTAGCGAGACTTGGCGCGGTAGTGGATGACGGTGATCTTGCGATCGCGGCCAACCTCGACGATCTCACCCTCAACCTTGGCGCCGGAAACGGTCGGAGCGCCGACCTTAACCTCGCCGTCCTTCTCGACGAGGAGGACCTGGTCGAAGACGAGCTTCTTGCCCGCTTCGGCACCCTCGAAAGTCTCGAGGGACACGATCTGGCCAGGGGCCACGCGGTACTGGTGGCCGCCGTGGGCGACGATGGCGAACTCGGACGGGGCTGCTTTGGTCTTCTTGGCCATTGTGGGTAAGGGTTTTCTAAGCCGCGAGAGACTACCAGTTAACGGAGGAAAACGCAATGGTTACGCCGCGCCGGCTACCGAAATCGTCGGCGGGGTCTCCTTAGAGAGCGGCGGCGATGGCGGCGCGGGTGCGGGGGCCGTAGTAGCCGACCGCCGGGAAAACTCCGTTGGCGGCCTGCCAGCGGGCCAAGGCGGCGCGGGTGCGGGGGCCGAAGAATTCGGTTTCTGCTCCCGGCGCGCCGGGGCCGGACGCCGCGAGCGCGAAACCGCTGGCGTTCAGGAAGACCTGGAGGGCGCGAACATCGGAGCCCTGACTGCTGCCTTCCGATAAGTCGCGCACGCCGGCGACGCCGAGGCCGCCGGCCGCTCCCTGGGGGCCAGCTGCCGGGTAGGCCGCAGACGACGTTTCGCCGAGGAGAATCGCGGCCGCTTCGCTAACCTCCGCGGCCGCGGGCGCGGCAGACGTACCGGCCGAGGCTCCGCCGTCGGGGCTGCCGCCAGAGCTGCCGCCTCCCCCGCCGCCGCGACCAGACGACGAGCTCCGCTTTTTCTCAAGCGTGAAGGTCGACGTCGCGTAGCTCGCGTTGCCGACTTCGTCTCGGCCTCGGACGACGAGGGTGTGGCTGCCGAGACCCGGCTCGGCAATATCCGCGCCAGCGCGCGCGCAGTCCAGAGAGGCGAACGAGCCTTCCCCAATCCGGTAGGCGCAATCGGCGGCGTCGCCCCACTCGACCGAGGGCGACCATGACGTCACGTCAGATCCGTTCGTCGGCTCCGAGAGCGTCGGAGCCGAAGGGGCGGTGTTGTCGACGGTCACGGTGACCGTCGAGGTGGCGCGGTTCCCCGCCGGGTCGCGGGCAACGGCCGACAGGGTGTAGGCGCCGTCCGCCACGGCGGTCGAGTCCCAGGTGGCTCCGTACGGGCTAGAGGTGTCTTCGGCCCCAATGCTCGCGCTGCCCACCTTGAACTGCACGCCGGAAACGCTGGCGTTATCCGAGGCGCTCGCGGAAAGCGGAACCGCCGCGCCGGCAACCGCCGCGAGATTTACCGGCGCCACGAAAGAGACGGACGGAGCCGTGCCGTCTGTCTCCACAACAGAGACGACGTCGTCATCCTGGCTCGCCGCGTACACCTTGGTGCCGAGGGTGGCGAGGGTGAAGGGGGCGGCGCCGACGGTCACGGTCGAGACGGCGTTGCCGTTCGCCGTGTCGATGACCGAGACGGTGCTGGCGGAGTAGTTCGCCGCGTAGACCTTGTCGCCGAGAACGGCGAGGGCGGCGGGATCGGCGGGCAAGGAAACCGAGGAGACGGCGTTGCCGTTCGCCGTGTCGATGACCGAGACGGTACCGGCGCCGTTGTTGGCCACGTAGACCTTGTCGCCGAGGATCGCGAGGGCGGCGGGGCTATCGCCGACGGTGACCGTCGTCACCGAATTGCCGTTCGCGGTGTCGATGACCGAGACGGTGCCGGCGCCCGAGTTCGCCGCGTAGACCTTGTCGCCGAGGACGGCGAGGGCGGCGGGGCCGCCGCCCACGGTGACCGTCGAGGTAGCGTTGCCGTTCGCGGTGTCGATGACCGAGACGGTGCCGCTGACGCGATTCGCCACGTACACCTTGGCGCCGAGGACGGCGAAATTGAGAGGGGCTAGGCCGACGGTGACCGTCGTCACCGAATTGCCGTTCGCGGTGTCGATGACCGAGACGGTGCCGCTGACGCGATTCGCCACGTACACCTTCGAGCCGAGGACGGCGAGGGCGGCGGGGTTATTCCCGACGGTCACGGTCGAGACGGCGTTGCCGTTCGCGGCGTCGATGACCGAGACGGTGCCGGCCGCCGAGTTCGCCGCGTACACCTTCGAGCCGAGGACGGCGAGGGCTATCGGGCCGTTGCCGACGGTGACCGCCGAGACGGCGTTGCCGTTCGCGGTGTCGATGACCGAGACGGTGCCGGAGCCGCTGTTGGCCGCGTAGACCTTGTCGCCGAGGACGGCGAGGGCCATAGGCTCGTCGCCGACCGAAACCGTCGCCACCACGCTATCCGCCAGAACCGCGAGCGGGTTCAGGGCAATCGCCAGCGCGAGCGCCGCCGCGACAGCCGAGAGAGGAGCCGAAGTTTTTTTCACAGAGTTTTTACGCAAAATCACGAACGGCCGGTAATCGCCAACGAGGTAGGGTATTTCCCCAAATTTACCACGGCCCTACCCTGCCGTCACCGCGGGGGGGGGGGGGGAAGCTCCCTACTCCCCCGCCACCGCCTCTTCGGCCGGCTTCTCGAGCTTGAGGCTCTCGACGCCCGAAGCGGTACCGGTGATGCGTAGGACGTCCTTGTCGATTTTTAGTAGCTCCTGATCGGCCTTGTTGTAGTGAGAAACAGCGGTGCCGAGAGTCTTGCCGAGCGCCTTCATGTACTGGTCGTAGGCGCCGAGGTGCCGACCAAGCTCTTCGACGCGCTGGCGGATGATCTTGGCGCTCTCTTCGATCTGGAGCGCCTTGAGGCCCTGCAGGACGGTCTGGAGGTACGCCAGGAAGGAGGTCGGCGAGGTGATGATGACCTTCTTCTCCTTGAAGGCGTACTCGACGAGGTCGCGGGTGTTGACCTTAACGGCGCCAACCTGCGCCACCAGGAGATCGTAGTAGATAGCCTCGTGCGGAATGAACATGAAGGCGAACTCCATGGTGCCCTCGTCGGGGCGGACGTACTTGGCCGTCTCGTCGATACGGTTCTTGAGGTCGGCCTTGAAGATACGCTCGAGCTTCTCGCGCTCGACCGGATCGCGCTCCTCGGCGAGCTTGTTGTAGTTCTCGAGCGAGAACTTGGAGTCGACCGGGATAATGCGCTCCTTCACGAAGACCACCGCGTCGACGATGTCGCCGTTCTTGAAGGCGTACTGCATCTGGAAGCTGCCGGGCGGGAGCACGTTCTTGAGCAGCGTCTCGAGGTAGTACTCGCCCAGGATGCCGCGGTTCTTGGGGTTCTTGAGGATGTTCTGCAGGTCCTGGAGCTGGTCGGCGAAGCCGACGACCTGGCGGTTGGTCTCGTCGAGCTTGGCGAGGCGCTCGGTGACGTCGCGAATGACCTCGCGCGAGTCGCCCATCTGGCGGTGCATGGTTTCAGAGACGCTGCGCTGGCTCTCCGAGAGGCGCGAGTCGACGGTGCGGGAGAATTCGCCGAGCTTGGACTCGACGGTGCGGCCGAGCTGGTTGACCTGCTCCAAGAGGAGCTTCATCGCCTCGTGCCCGGCGTCCTTAGCTGCGTCCACGGGCGCCTGGCCGGGGCGACGAACGACGAAGAGCGCCGCGGCAACGCCGCCCACGAGGGCGACCAGCGCGACGACGATGACCCAGGCGATATCCATTGCAGGGGCGATTGTAGCAGAGGGAAAAGAAAAGCCGCCCGATGTGGAGAGCGGCTACTGGAGCATCGGCAGGCTCTCGAGGAACCCTTCTACAGCGCCGTAGAAACTAGTTCCCTGCCGGGCCGACATGTCTCGCACGATGCGGTAGTCAACGATACCGGCACGGGAATCAGCCCAGATGGCTTCGAGGTCGGCCGCGGGAGCCTGGGGATTTTCGGCAACCGCGAAGGCGAGCCTGGGAAACCGCTCCCTCGCCAGCGCGAGCGTGCTGAAGGTTTGCGGACCAAGTACGGAGACGAAGAGCTGGTTCTTGCCATCTTGATCTATAGCCGGCTCAATCTCTAGCGGGTTGCTCACGGCGAGCACCTCGTCGACAGCCACGAGCGGCAGACGGATAGAGACTATCGAGGCAGACCAGGCGGCGGTGAGGGTCGCGGGTCCAAAAAGAATGATTGTGGGTTTCATTTTCCGCCGGACACTACCCGTCGGGCAGAGTTCCGCAAGAGCCGCCGTATGCTAGGCTTCCCGCGTTAACCCCAAAGCCAAAATGACCCTACAGGAGACCATCAAGGAGTCGATTAAGGACGCGATGCGCGCGAAGGATGCCGTGAAGCTTGAGACGCTGCGCGGCCTCTCGGCCGCCATGAGCAACGAGTCGGTGACGCTCGGCCGCACGCCGGCTGACCCGCTCACGGACGAGGAAGCCCTCGCCGTTATCCGCCGCGCGTCCAAGCAGCGCAAAGACGCCATTTCGCAGTTCGAGGCCGCCGGCCGCCCGGAGCTGGCCGAGGATGAGAAGGCGCAGCTCGCGGTTATCGAAACCTTCCTGCCCCAGATGATGAGCCGCGAAGACATCAAGGCTATCGCCGCGGCGAAGGCGGCCGAGCTCGGCGCCACCTCGAAGGAGCAGGCCGGCGCGCTCATGAAGGCGCTCATGGGCGACCTTAAGGGCAAAGCTGACGGCGGCGACGTGAAAGCGGTCGTCGAAGAAATCCTCGCCTAGTTTTAAGCAGCAAACTTTCAGCCAACATGGAGCCAAACAGCCTCTACGACCTGATGAACCAGTTCGTCGAAGAGTCCAAGTCACTCTGGCGCGTTCAGGGCGAGTACCAGGAGAACGCCGGTGACGACGCCGAGCTTAAGGGCTACTGGGGCCAGATGGCCGCCGACAAGGCTGCTCGGCTAGCCGAGCTCAAGGCGCTCATCAAGGCTCGCCTGGCGTAAGGAGCCGGAAAAAGAAAAGCCGCGCCGCCCTTCGGGCGGCGCGGCTTTTCTTTCAACACCACTATGCTACCATGTCAATAAATGACCTCTACACCCGCACGCTCGCTCGCCGAGGAAGAGCGTACAAAAATCCTCGAAAAGGTTGTCGCCGAGTACCGGCGGCTCTGCGAGAGCGGTTTCCCTAGGACCGCTCGATCCCGAGCCATAGAGCTCAAGGTCCCGGCAAAGCTGCGCCGGCAACGCAACGGCGACCGCGATCGCTGGTGGGGCTGGCTCGATAAAGCCCTACGAGCTTCGAGCCAATCCCCGCCCACGGTACCGAAGCCGCTAACCTCCCCAGCCCCCTTGCCGATCAGACGCTATTTCCCGACCAAACCCGAAGGAGGCTACTGGTGGGACAACATGTAGCCGCGCCCGCTGGGCGCTTTTCTTTTTTCGGCCTTGACCCACTTAACAGAACCGACCAGCCAGGCTGGGGTCAGCTGAAGCAATGAACACACCAGCAGAAAGCCAAACCCTAGACGAACTGTCTTCCCGTTTGGACAAAATTGTCCGCGAATACCACCACTTCAAATCTCACGGCCAGGCCAGGAGGGCCCGAAGCCTGGCCATCGAGGAAATTATCCCCGAAGCGCTACGCGACCGAGAAAACGGCGACTACAATCGCTGGTGGCAATGGCTGGACGACAGGCTGCGCAAGAGCTAGCGGCAGAGTCAGCCAGGTATCGACGCCCGACCGGGGCGTCTTTTCTTTTGATCCCCAGGTGAAGAAATAGGCTTGCCCGGCTACCTAAAATCTTGTACCCTACTTCCGTTCGAAAGACCGGCCCTATCGTCTAGCGGCTAGGACGGAGCCTTCTCAAGGCTCAAACCAGGGTTCGATTCCCTGTAG
>JBILMG010000012.1:0-18961 GCA_044375695.1 Minisyncoccia bacterium
AAGCCGGTCGAGTAGGGTAAACTGGGCGCATGTATCTCAACCGCGCAATCATCATCGGTAACCTGACCCGCGATCCGCAGCTCAAAGCGCTGCCGTCGGGCCAGAAGGCTTGCGAGTTCGGCGTCGCTACCAACCGCGTCTGGAAAGACCAGGCCGGCGCCAAGAAGGAGGCGACCGACTTTCACAACATCGTGGTGTTCGGCCGGGTCGCGGAAAACTGCGGCTCGTACCTCAAGAAGGGGCAGAACGTCATGGTCGAAGGCCGCATTCAGACCCGCTCCTGGGACGGCCCGGACGGCAAGAAGAACTACCGCACCGAGATTGTCGCGGACACCGTGCAGTTCGGCGCGAAGGCGGGCGGTGCCACCGGCGGCTCGTTCGCGAGCGAGGGCGGCGCCTCCACCGGCGGCGCGCACGCGGCTCCCAGCTCCGCTCCCGAGCCCGCTATCAACTACCCGACGGAGGACATCAACCCCGAGGATATCCCGTTCTAGATTTAGAGACTCTTAAGAAACACCCATGAACCGCAACGATTGCTTCTTCAAGCAGCACGGGATCACCTTCATCGACTACAAGGACGTCGAGGTGCTCCGCAAGTTTATCAACCCCCACGGCCGCATCCTCTCGGGCAAGCGCACCGGCGTTTCGTCCAAGATGCAGCGCCAGCTCGCGGACGCCATCAAGCGCGCTCGCTTCATGGGCCTCATGCCCTTCGTCGCCCGCTAGTCTGAAGGTGCGGTCTTCGGGGGAAACTCCATTCGCCGCTAAAAACGCCCCGCTACGCCTCGGAGTGCATGCGCACACCGTCGGCTAGGCGGGACGTTTTTATCTGGCGACTGTCGTCTCCGTGGCGGCGTATCAAGAAATACACGTAAAGCCGCCTCTCACGCCCTCGCCGTATCCTCCGATACGTCGTCAGGCTAGAGAGAGCGGCTTTTCGCATCCGACTGTCGCTTCCGCGGTAACGCGTTGCAAAATACGGTTTTCGTCTGCGGCTATGGATTCTGTGGCAACTCGCCTGGCGATAGACGGCGCAGCTTCTTTGTTTCAATAAAAAAGAAAACCCGCTCTCGCGGGTAAATTTAGCCAACCGGAATCCAGCCGCTACTGCATATTTCCGAAAGAAGCGTCAGGCCTCCCCGGTCCGGGTGAACGCCTACCGGCTCTCCTGGCTCGCCGCTGTGCCGGACGAGCATGCAGAAGGCGGGCCAGCTGCTCACCTGTACCCACGCCTGCTCCTCGGCATCGGCGCACCACCACGCCTTGCCGCAGCTGCACCAGAAGCAGCGTTCGGTGTAGCCGTCAGGGTAGTTCGCGCCGGCCGCGTCCCGCCAGCGGAACGGCCTCTCGGCGGTAGCCGCCTCAATTTCGGCGCAAGGGCACGTTCCGGTATCCCGCTGCGGGCTGCCTTCGTACAGGCGAGGCGCGTCGATAATTGTCTCTTCGGGGAAGCTTGACTGCAGTCTGCGGGCAAGCAGGCGGAGCTTGCCGGCTACGAATTTGGCAATCCCGTCTGCGTCGCCCAGAAGGGTGAACATGGGCGTCCCGTCCGGAGCGTTCCAGTGAGCGTCGACGGGCTTTACCGCCCATCCGAGGGGCGATTCAGGTGATTCCTGAGCCTCCCACTTATGGGAGTCGCCGCGCCTCTCGATGTGGTCCATGGTTTCGATTTGTCCCGTAAAGATTCGCCCTGGAACCTCTCCAGATAATTTGTCCACGCTTAGAGATCGCGCGCTGAAGGCTAGGCCGTTGGCAATCATTGTTTCGGGCCCGCTCCATCGGAATATTGGGTATGGCATTGTTCTAGTGTTCATGACTCGCCGACCCTACGTCGCGCCTTAGGCAAAAGCAAACCGACGCCTGAGGCGTCGGTTTGCCGGTGGGTCGCCGCGCTTACGCGCGCTCCACGTACTCCTCGGTCTCGGTATTCACGCGAATCACGTCACCCTCGGCAATGAAGAGGGGAACCTGCACAGAGGCGCCGGTCTCGAGAATTGCCGCCTTGGTGCCGCCGCCGCGGGCGGTGTCGCCCTTCACGGCCGCCGGGGCTTCTACGACCTTCAGGTCCATCTTCACCGGCAGGTTCACGCCGATGACGCGGTCCTCGCCGAAGAAAATGGCGTCAACTACGGTGCCTTCCTTGAGGAACTTAGCCTTCTCCTCGATGACGGCGCCGGCGATCATGAAACGCTCCGAGCGGTCCTTCTCGCTGTGGAACCAGTACTCGGTGGTGTCGGTCTGGCGGTTCTCCTTCTTGTACATGAAGACCGACTTGCGCTTGGTGACGTCGGCTTCCTCGGCGGTGTCGGTCATGCGGAACACCTCCTGGCGGGTCACGCCGGTGGTCAGGTTGCGGAGCTTAACCTGGTTGGTCGGCTTGCCCTGCTGCTTGCGGGCGATGTGCGACGAGAGCACCTCGTGCGGCTCGCCGTAGAGGACGATGATGCGTCGCTCTTTGATTTCGTTGTAGTCGAGGGTGTTAGCCATGGGGTCGGTCGGTTTAATGGGCCGCTGAGGCCAAAAATAATAGACGCGGGCGATTCTGGCCTATGCGGGGTGGGGCAGTCAAACCCGCGTTTTATCTGCCTAGCTGGTTGTGGCGAATATTGACAATATTGACCCTTCGCTTCAGGGTCTTTGGCGAAGAGCTTGTTAGAAATATGAAACTTGAACTATCTGGAATAACCCTAGGTCAGGCGTCTTCGCCTTCGACCTACATCGTCAATCGTCTGGCTAATTTTGGGCAGAGTGTCCGCACGCTGCTCTCGAGGTTTGCGCTCAAAAACAAAGAAAAAATAAACGAGGAAATTTTTGCTGCCGCGCCGTGCCGGATGCGGGTTTTGGAGAGCTTGGACGAAAACCCTACGTGGGGTGTTTTGGAAATCTGCGCCAGCCCCGATGACAATTGGGACACATCAACCCGCCGCGCACGCGCGTCCTTCAATCTCGATGATTCGGGTTTTGTCTTGAGCGGGTCCGGCGGGGAAGACCCCGTTGCATACCTCGAGGCTCAAATTGGACGCCTCTTCAGTAAGGTCAAAAAATAAGCAGCCACACAGCCCAAGAAGGACGCGCACGCGCGTCCTTCTTTTCTTTTTTCGTGGGACCTACTCTTCCGGGCTACCTTCGTCCGCCTCGACGGGGGAGGGGTTGAACGAGATGGCCGAGTCGCTGGCGAGCTTCTCGCGAATCTGGGCCAGCAGGGAGTCAGAAATTTCCTTGTTCTCGCGCAGGAACGTGCGGGCGGCGTCGTAGCCGCGGCCCAGCTTCTCCTTGCCGTACGAGTACGCGGCGCCAGACTTCTGCACCAGGGAGAACTTCTCGCCGAGCGCCAGCATTTCGCCCTCGCGGGAGATACCCTCGTTGTACATGAGGTCGAACTCGGTCTGGCGGAAGGGGGCAGCCACCTTGTTCTTCACCACCTTCACGCGGGTACGGCCGCCCATCACCTCGTCGCCCTTCTTGATTTGCGCGATGCGGCGAATATCCAGGCGAACCGACGTGTAGAACTTGAGCGCCTTGCCACCCGGGGTGGTCTCGGGGTTGCCGAACATCACGCCGATCTGCATGCGGATCTGGTTGATGAAGATGACGGTGGTCTTGGACTTCGCGGTGATGGCGGTCAGCTTGCGCAGGGCCTGGCTCATCAGGCGCGCCTGCTTGCCGACGTGGCTCTGGCCCATGTCGCCCTCGATCTCGTCGCGCGGGGTAAGCGCCGCGACAGAGTCGACGACCACCACGTCGAGCTTGCCCGAGCGCACCAAGGATTCGACGATCTCGAGCGCCTGCTCGCCGGTGTCCGGCTGCGACACCAGGAGCTCATCAATCTTCACGCCGATGCGCGCCGCGTACTGCGGGTCGAGCGCGTGCTCCGCGTCGATGAACGCGCAAATGCCGCCCTTCTTCTGCGCCTCCGCAATGATGTGAAGGGTGAGGGTGGTTTTGCCGGACGACTCCGGCCCAAAGATTTCGACGATGCGGCCGCGGGGGATGCCGCCGACGCCGAGCGCCGCGTCCAGGCCAATCGATCCGGTCGGGGTAACGTCAACGTTAACCTTCGGCGTCTCGCCGAGCGTCATAATAGATTCCTCGCCGAACTTGGTGCGAATCTCGGCTAGGGTAGCCGCTACCGTCTTTCGCTCCGCGCCGCCTTCGCCGTAACTCGTCGCCTTCGCTTCCTTCTGGTTCTTTTTAGCCATAGGTCAGCATTCTACCGCGCCTGGGGCTAACGCGCCCGTAACGTAAAAATAGAAAACCGGTGGCGTCCGTGGCCGGCTAGGGGAGATACCAAACCACCCGCTCCACGACCTCCGCCTCTCCAAACCGGTCCTGCGCCGCCACCAGAAAGACGTTCCGTCCCGGCCGCAGCAGCTGATTCGACGACCAAGAGCCGCGCTCGTCGGTCAGAATCGCGGCGCCGTTTATGGTCAGGTGGGTCACGGCGCGGCTCACCGAGCCAGTTACCGTAACCATGGGGTAGTCGCCCTGGACCGTCTGCGGGGCTTCGGCCACCAGCTCGGCGCCTCCCAGGAGATCGCGTGCGTTCCACAGGGCGTACGCGCCGAAGAGGGCGAGGATTGCGGCCCCGGCCCAGAAGTTCCACGTGCGCTTCTGGCTCATGCGCGCACCTTAGATAAGCCCGTCGCGCTTCGGCTCTTCCTCGTCCTCGCCGTAGTCGATAGCGCCGTTCCCGATAGCTTCGGCCGGGGTGTTGAGGGCTTCTGGACGCACCAGAATCTCGCGGGGCTTGGCGCCGTCGCCCGGCCCGATGATGCCGCGCTCTTCCAGGAGGTCCATGAGGCGCGCCGCGCGCGAGTAGCCGACGCGCAGGCGGCGCTGCAGGAAGGAGGTCGAGGCGCGGCCCGCCTTCACCACAACCTCGCGCGCCTCCTCGTACATGGTGTCGTCGTCGCCACCCTCGGCGTCGTCGCCGAAGCTGTCGCCGCCAATCTGGCCACCGCCAAGGTCTCCGGCCACCTTGCCGTCGAGGTCTAGGGTCGGGAGCAGCCCGTCGGTCTCGAACGTCTTGGCCAGGTGGTCGACCACGCGCTTAATCTCGGCCTCCGAGGCGAACGCCGACTGCAGACGTCGCGGCTGCGCCAGGTCCGCGGGGAGGTAGAGCATGTCGCCGCGCCCGAGGAGCTTCTCGGCACCCGGCATATCGATGATGGTGCGCGAGTCGATCTGCGAGGCAACCTGCAGCGCCACGCGGGTCGGCACGTTCGCCTTGATGAGGCCGGTGATGACGTTCACCGACGGGCGCTGGGTGGCCAGGATCAGGTGAATGCCGACAGCGCGGCTCATCTGCGCCAGGCGCACGATGCCGCTCTCGAGCTCGCGCGGGTAGGCCTGCATGATGTCGGCCAGCTCGTCGATGAAGATGGCGATGTAGGGCATCGGGGTCGGGTCGCCGGGCTTTTGCTCCTCGTCTGGGTTCTTGGCGCGCTTAGCCGCGAACGGCGCCCAGACCGTCTTGCGGTAGGTCGCAATGTCGCGCACCCGGTTCTTCTCGAGGATGTCGTAGCGGTCGGTCATTTCCTTCGCCGCCCAGCGCAGCGCCAGGATCGCCTTTTTGGCGTCGGTGATAACCGGCGAGAGCAGGTGCGGAATGCCGTTGTAGAGGGTGAGCTCGACGCGCTTCGGGTCGACCATGATGAACTTGAGGTCGTCGGGGCCGTTCCGGTAGAGGAGGCTCAAGATCATCGCGTGGATGGCGACAGACTTACCCGAGCCGGTGGTACCCGCCACGAGCATGTGCGGCGCCTTCGCCAGGTCGCCGAAAGAGGGGTTACCGGTGACGTCCTTGCCGAGCGCCATCAAGAGCGGCTCTTCGGCTTCCTGGAATTTCGCGTGCTTCAGGAGCGACCCCAAGCCAACCATCGTCTTCGAGGTGTTCGGGATTTCGATGCCCACCAGCGACTTGCCCGGGATGGGTGCCTCGATACGAATCGGGTGCGCGGCGAGCGCGAGCGCGAGGTCTTTGTGGAGGGACTCAATCTTCGAGAGCTTCACGCCCTGCGCCGGTTTGAGCGCGAAGCGGGTCACCGACGGACCAATCGAAACCTCGTCCATCTCGACCTGAATGCCGAAGTCGCCGAGGGTGCGGCGAATGACGTTCGCGTTCGCCTTAATGTCGCCGACGCCTGGCTTGCCGGAGTCCTCTTCGAGAAGGGAGAGCGGCGGCGTCTGATACGCGCCGGCCGCCTTCTTGGGAGAGAAGAAAATGAGCCCGGTCCCTTTCTTGCTGCTCGCGGGAGGCAGCTCTTCTTTCTGGTCGTCTTCGTCCTCTTTCGCGCGGCTCTCGGCCGGCTTCTTGGCCGCCGCCTCCTCGGTCACCGCCGCGCCGCCCGAGGTGATCTTCACGTCGACGCTCTCCCCGCTCTCGAGCTCACCTTTCTTCTTAAAGAAGGCGAGGGAAGGGAAGGCGAGCGGCGCATCGAACACCAGGATCGAGCCGACAACCAAGAGTCCGACCATTGCGACCGCGCCGAACTCCGCGCCGAAGGCGGCGGTCGCGCCGCGCTCGAGGAGCCCGCCGACCGCGCCGCTCTTCCCGTCGAAGAGCATCTCGATCAGCACGAGGCCGGCGAGGAAGGCGACCCCGCCGCCGACCGCTTTCGGGATGGCGAGGTTGCGGGAAAGGGAGCGAAGGTACGAGACGCCCAGCGCTACCAAAATTGCCGGCGCGAGGTAGTAGCCCACCCCGAAGAGGGAGTCCAGCAGGCGGAAGGCAGCCGCTCCCGCGGCGCCAGCTTTACCGAAGGGGGCGAAGAGGAGGAAGGCTGCCGCCAGGAAAAAGACGACGGCTAAGATTGCCTCAATAACCTCTTCGCGAAAGCCGCCGAGCGGGCCCTTTCGCTCATCGCCTCGTCGGGCCTCCTTCTCTTCGTCCCTGTCTTCTTTTTTTCTTCGCGCCATAAGCTCGGAAATATTAACACGCGCTTTCGCGCTTATTTTTCAAGCATAAAAAGACGGGCGTCCTTAAAAGTCAGGCAAACTTGCGGGCGTGTCTGTTAGGCGTATAGTGGCCGCGCTTATGTCTCTGACGCGCCCAAACCAAACTTCTATCGGCCATAACGGACAGCAGGAAAACTTGCTGCCTGTGTCCGCTAAGGCACTTCAGAAAATCGGTCTTTTTAAAAAGACAGACAACTTGGTCCTATATAAGAAGAGCGAGCGTATTTGCGCGGCGGCCTTCGTTATATCGGACGCCGTGGCATCCGAAGCGCTAAGGGAACGAATCCGCTCCGAGGCGCTGAATGTCTTTTCCGGTGTCCGAGACGCTATTGGCCGACGGGGGACCGTGATGCCTTCTGACGCCGATCGGCTGGCTCTCGGCGCCGTCTCTCTTGCCTCGATTCTCGAGCTGGCCTGCCGCGTGGGTGAGATCACCGAATCCAACTACGCGCTCATGCGACAGGAGTGCGTGCGCCTTGCCGAAGCTCTCGCCGACGCCTCGGTCCGCGCCGCGGAATCCATCGACCCGCGCATCCTCGAATCGGGCGTCCGCGAGCCGGCAATTTCTCCAGAGGTTTCTTCTGGACGTGTCCGAAACGAAGTTCGGGTTGCGGCCCCTGTCCTTAATAAAGGACACATAAAAGACACTCAGGTATCCGCGCCATCGCAGGTGTCCTTTAAGGGATCTGCCAAGGAATTCATTAGCTCCCTCGGTTCATCTATCGAAGACCGCGAATCTAAGATTATTGATGTGGTTAAAGGGAAGGGTAAGGTGTCTATTAAAGACATCACAGACACCATGCCAGAAGTTGGAGAGAAGACTATCCAGCGCGCCCTCATCTCTCTGGTCACCAGAGGTGTCTTAAAGAAGGAAGGAGAGCGTCGCTGGAGCCGATACGCGCTCGCTCAGGCAACCTTGGCGGTCTAGCGCGGGAACGCGCTCCGGCTTTACCCCGACCCCTTTTTCTGGTAGATTGCGAAGCTGGGTAACGCCTCTACGGGGAACGGCCCTGTTCGGGTTATCCACACGACCCACGTAGTCACGGGCCACGTGCCCAGAAGCTATAATGGTGTTACGGCAGGTACGGCAGACACGGTTGCACGTCCGAACGTTGAGAACCGAATAGTTGAAGGTCTCAATCGTCCGCAGATTGAATCCTGCCTGCTCTCCGCCGCGACCTGTAAAAGGGTCGTGATGGATTGCTACAGTGGCTGACTCAATTACGTGCGAGCAGAGCGCGCTAGCGCTCCTCGTATATATGAGAGATCAGTTTGCCTCTCGTCGCGCTCGCGACGAGACGGCGTCGCCTTGGACAAGCGACGCCGAACGTTCCGTCTCCAGTCATGGTTGTCCGCGCGGGTCCGCGCGAAAACGGGCGGTGCGTCGCGAAGCCTAAAAACTTCGGCGGCGCGCGTAAGTCCCCCAAGACTTAGACACGCCTTTACTAAAACTCGCTCGAGGCTACCCGAATCTTTTACTAGCAAAACGGGTAGCTCCGACGATTATCATTCAGAAATGAAGAAGACTATTGTCGCCGTCCTCGGCGTCGCTTTCGCCTTTTCGGCGGTTGCGGCTTCCGCGGCTACGACCTACACCCGTGACCTCACCATCGGCTCGACCGGTGCTGATGTCACCAGCCTCCAGACCACGCTTGCTTCCAAGGGCTTCCTTGTGATCCCGGCGAACGTCTCGAAGGGTTACTTCGGTGGTCTCACCAAGACCGCGCTCATGAACTACCAGAAGTCTGTGGGCATCGCCCCGGCTGTTGGTTACTTCGGGCCGGTCACCCGCGCTCACTTCAACGCCATGACCGATGGCGGCGATATGGACAACGGTGATGACGACAACGACTCCGGCCTCCAGGGCGGCGAAGGCGATATCAAGGATTTCGACATCCTCGGTAACCCGTCCTCCACCGACCTCGACGAGGGTGAGACCGACAAGGTCCTCGGCTTCGAGTTCGAGGCTCGTGATTCCGACATCGCTGTTGAGCGCCTCGAGATCCTCGCCTCCTCCTCTGCCGGCATCTCCGGTACCGCTTCTGACGAGCCTTGGGACTACATCGAGTCGGCTCGCCTGCTCATGGGCTCCGATGAGGTAGCCGAGGTTACCGGCCTCGACGACGAGGACGCTTGGGACGAAGAAGCTGATGACAAGTACTCCTTCCGCTTCGAGGACCTCGACGACGCGATCGTAGAGGAAGACGAGACCGTCAAGTTCTACGTTGAGTTCACCGCGGTCGACAACCTCGACTCCGATGACGAGAACACCGACTTCGACATCTCTCTCACCGACGACGGCCTCCGCGCCGTTGACGCCGAGGGTATCGACATCTACGAGGGCAACGACACCGACGAGGTGACCGTCACCTTCGGCGGTGCCGAGGAAGGCGACCTTGACCTCTCGATCGACGACTCTGACAACGAGGATCGCACGATCTTCGTCGACGAGAACTCCTCGACCGACGGCGTTGAGATCATGCGCTTCACTCTCGAGTCCAACACCTCGGACAACTCTGTTGACGAGCTCGATGTTGTTCTCGCGACCACGACCTCGACTTCGACCGAACTCTCGACCGTCGTCTCTGCCCTCCGCCTCGAGGTGGATGGCGATGAGATCTCTTCCGAGTCTGTTCCGGCCGGCGTTGGCCCGCGCACCGTCTCGTTCGAAGACCTCGAGGATGACTTTGTCATCGCCGAGGACGAAGAGATCGAGGTTGTTGTGCTCGCCGACATCGACGAGCAGGAAGGCAACTACGGCGAGGGTTACTCGTTCCAGGCTTCCGTCGCTGGTTCTTCCATCGACGCTGAGGACGCGAACGGTGACAACGTCACTGTCTCCGGCTCCGTCACTGGCGGCGACATTGAGCTCCGCGTGAACGGTATGACCGTCGAGCTCGTCTCGGCTCAGACCGTCCAGGTTGGCGCTTACGACCCGGCTACCTCCTCTGCGGACATCTACTCCTACGAGATCAAGTTCGAGGTTACCGCCGAGGGCGAGGACGTCTTCGTCGACAAGTCCGTCCAGCGCTCGGCTTCCCCTTCGGTTGCCGGCTCCGGCGTCGCTTGGGCGACCACGACCGAGTCCACCACTGCGGCTACTCAGACCAACAGCTCGACCCTGTCGGCGACTGGTTCCACCACCGGTGACACCAGCAACACCTTCAAGATCAATGATGGTTCGACCCGCACCTTCACCATGAAGATCACCCTTGAGGCCACTGCCGACGGTTCCACCGCGGTTATGCTCACCGGTATCAACTGGTCGAACGACTCTGCCGACACCACCCCGGACGAGTACTACACCTTCGCTCTGGACGACTTCCAGACCGAGCTGCAGTACATGAACAAGCAGTAAGCTAACGCTTACCGCCGGTTCAGGTTCGAGTGGCTAGTTAGCTAGTCAAAGAGAAAACCCCCGCAAGGGGGTTTTCTCTTTTTTAATTTCTCGTTAGCGCGCGGCAATGGGCGCGAGGCTAACCTTCTGAGTATGGATAAAAACAAAACAGTCAGCTGGCGTATTTTTTACGGGGCAGTCGCGCTTATCTTTTTGCTGCGCGCCGGCCGCGCGCAGGCGATGCAGATTTCTGAGGTGATGTACGATCCGGATGGAACCGATACCGGTCGCGAGTGGGTAGAGGTTTGGAACGATGGGCCGAGCGCTGTCGATGTCGGCCAGATGTTTCTGCTGGAGGCCGACGTGAGGCATAAGATCTCGGCCGCGGGTTCTGGCGCTTCGACCCTGGTCCCGGCTGGCGGGCGGGCCATTATTGCCGATAAGCCCGAGCTTTTCTTGGCGGACTACCCGTCGGTTTCTCCGGTCTTCGACTCCGCTTTCTCGCTGTCTAATTCTGGGGAGCGCGTGGCGCTCGTTTCGACAGACGGCGACGAGTACTCATTTGCCGAATGGTCCTCGGGCAGCGCCGCTTCGGCGGGGAAGAGCTGGCAGCGCGCCGGGGTTTCTTGGGTTGCCGCCAAGGCGACGCCCGGCGCAGAAAACGCCGACCGAGAAGATCCGCCGGCCGCGCCCGCCGCTACCTCTGGCGCGGCTTCTCCGGCGGCTATTTCGGCCCACAGCGGCACCGGCGGCGTAACCACGGTGCGCCGGGCGCCGGAGCTCCTCGTGGACGCGGGTCGGGCCCGGGTCGTGCCTGTTGGGGCAGAGCTGGCTGTGGAACCCTTAATTGAGGGTCCCGGCCGGGCAAGCTTTACCTGGTCTTGGGGTGACGGCCAGACGTCTCGTGGGCGGGTAGGTCGCCACACCTACCGCTTCCCCGGCACCTACATCGTGGTTCTCAATGCGCGCGGCACCGGAGGTGCCTCGGCCACCTCGCGCACCGTGGTGAGCGCGCTCGCGCCTCAGGTGGCCGCTTCTGTGGGAGGGGAGGGGGAAGACCTATCGATTCTTATTGAAAGCGCCGCAGACCAGGAGATTAACCTCGGTAATTTTCTGCTGGAGGCCGGCGGCGAATCTTTCACCCTGCCCGAAGACACCATAGTTCTGCCGGGAGGCTCTCTGCGTGTCCCGAACTCTGCGGCTAGGCTTCCGGTTCAAGTCGGCGAAACCGTCTCTCTGCGTAGGCCCGACGGCAGGCCGGTTGGGGCGCGCTGAATCAGAGGAGCAACCGGAGGTTTCCTGCTACAATCCGACGGATGAAGACCGTCGAGCGAGCCATGCCGTTCGTGTTGGGATTCGCGGCGATTGTCGCCGCTGGGGTCCTTCTGGCAACGCTCGCCCAGAGCTTCGCCAAACACTAAGAAACCTCTATGGAAGCTTTCGAGAAAATCTTTGGCAGCGCGGCTCGGGTAAAGCTCATGAAGCTTTTCCTGTTTAGCCCCAACGACATGCTCACCAAAGCCGAAGCCGCTTCGCGCGCGCGGGTTTCCCAGCGGGAAGCGCAGGGCGAGCTGCGGCTCTTGCTCCGGGTGGGCGTCATCAAAGAGAAGGTTGTGGTTCGCGAAGATGACGGACGTAAGCGCAAGGCTACCGGCTACATGCTGAACCCAGATTTTATTCACGCCGCTGCCTTTCGGGATCTCTTCCTCTCTGTCTCCGTTGACCGGCGGGCCGTCGCTAAGCGGATTTCCCGCCACGGCAAGGTGCAGCTCATCGTCGCCGCCGGCCTGTTTCAGAACGATCAGGATGGTCGGCTAGACCTTTTGGTGGTGGGGGATGACCTCAAGGATCGCGCCCTCAAGACAACCATCGCCGATCTCGAAGCCGAAATTGGCCGACAGCTCCGGTACGCTATCTTTCCGACTGCTGATTTTCGCTACCGCATGGGGATGTGCGATCGCCTGGTCCGGGATATCTTCGATTACCCGCACGAGGTACTGCTCGATCGCCAAGGTTTCGCCGCCTAGGTGATTCCCGGTCTCGGCTGGCGAAAAAAATCGGCCTCGGGCCGATTTTTGACTTTACCGCCCAAGCCTTTCCTGCGGTTGCCGCTGGTATTGTTGGCTCCTCTGGGGTGTAGAATAGCGGGGAGCACCGAACCTCGCATTTCGAGGCAGGGCTCTGGTTCGAGGTCGCAGCGACAGGCTGGTACGTCCTGCGGTCACATTTAAGATCCGGTTAACCTCACGATTTACATAGCAGCTATGAATCCGTACCTCTCCCCGGTACAGTCCGCGCTCTCCCAGCTTGGGAACGGCGTCGCGACCGTCGGCCCGCAGATCTTTATCGCCATTATCGTCTTTGCGGTCGGCGCGCTCATCGCGTCGATTCTTGCCCGCGCCATCGAGCAGCTCTTCGGCGCCGCCAAGATTGACTCCGCGCTCAAGGCCGTTGGCCTCGACCGCGTGGTCTCCCGCGCCGGCTACAACCTCAACGCCGGCAAGTTCGTCGGCGAGCTCGTCCGCTGGTTCGTGATCGTCGCCTTCCTAATCGCCACCCTGGACATCCTCGGCCTCGATGAGGTCAACGCCTTCCTCAAAGACGGCGTGCTGGCCTTCGTGGTGAACGTCATCACCTCGGCCATGGTGCTGGTCGCGACCGTCATTGTCGCGGACGCGGTGCGCAAGCTGGTCGTCGCCTCGGCGAAGGCCACCAGCGTCTCCGCGGCGAACGCGATGGGCGCTGTCGCCAAGTGGGCCATCTGGGTCTTCGGCGCTTCGATTGCCCTCGTCGAGCTCGGCGTTGGCACCGTGCTGATTCAGACCGTCGTCACAGGCATTGTCGTCGCCTTTTCCCTCGCCATCGGCCTGGCCTTCGGCCTCGGCGGCAAGGAGGCTGCGGCTCGCCTGATCGAGAAGGTTCGCAGCGAAGTTTCCGAGCGCTAAAACGCTTCGGAAGAAATCCCGAAAAAGCCGCCTCCGGGCGGCTTTTTCGCGGGCTAGGGGCCTGGCTTTTTGCCCCCTTTTGGGGCCTTGTGGGTAAGGCGTTTGACAGGGTCTCATCCGTGCGTATAATTCCGCCCGTTCTATACGGATGTTAAAGATTCGCTACATTCCTTAGGGAAGTCAGGTGCGCGCTTTTTGAGCCGCTCTTGCCACCCCTAAAAAGTGGCGCGACGTTCGGGGCCGAGGAGAGTGCCTAACTCAGGCTTTCTCCTCGGTTCCGGACGAGATCACGGTTGAAAGGATTGCTTTCTTGAAAAACCGATGCCCTCCGCCCGATATACCCTTTTGGGTCTTTTCGCGGGCGAGGGGGATACCCGTAAATGCAATTGTGGTTTTCAGCTTTCCTAACGGGAAGCTAAGAGCGCACGGTGGATGCCTTGACTTGGATGGAGCGATGAAGGACGTGGCATAGCTGCGATAAGCTTCGGGGAGGTGCATAGCAACCTTTGATCCGGAGATCTCCGAATGAGGAAACTTGGCTGCCATTGGCAGTCGTCTCTAGAGTAACGTCTAGAGTTCGCAAACCTGGGGAAGTGAAACATCTCAGTACCCAGAGGAACAGAAACCAATTCTCACCGCAAGGTGAGAACCATTTCCTTAGTAGCGGCGAGCGAAACGGAAGAAGCCCAAACCACTTGGCCCAACGTTGCGCGTCGAGAAAGCACGTCCGTCGACCCCCTTCTGGATTTTTCTGGAGGGAGCGGAGCGACGGCTGCTGCGGCGCGTAGCGTTGGGCCCGGTGGGGTTGTAAGGCCACAGCGCAGCTTAATAAGCTGGGAGAGTCAAAAACTGTATCGATAGCCTAAGTGCCTGGAACGGCACGCCCCAGACGGTGAAAGCCCGGTGGGCGAAATCGATTGCAGCTTTCTGGCTGTGGTTCTTGAGTAGCTCGGGACATGAATAGCCCGAGCGAATCCAGCGGTACTAACCGCTAAGGCTAAATATCCTCCAAGATCGATAGTGAACAAGTACCGTGAGGGAACGGTGAAAAGCAGTCCGAGAGGACAGTGAAATAGTCTGAAACCGTGCGTTTACAAGGAGTCAGAGTCGCCTGTCGCAAGACAGGAGGTGGACGATGGCGTGCCTATTGAAGAATGAGCCAACGAGTTAATTCGAACGGCAGGCTAAGCCCGCGAGGGTGGAGCCAAAGGGAAACCGAGTGTGAACAGCGCGCTCGTCGTTCGAATTAGACCCGAAGCTAGGTGAGCTTGCCATGGGCAGGGTGAACTCTGTCGAAAGACAGAGGGAGGCCCGAACCGGTTGATCGTTCGACTTCTTCGGATGACCTGTGGCAAGGAGTGAAAAGCTAATCGAACCTAGTAATAGCTGGTTCTCTCCGAAACAACTTTTGGGTTGGCGTCGGGGTTACCGCGCGGGGGTAGAGCACTGGAAGGTCTTGACAGGGCGAAAGCTCCCGAGACCTATCAAACTCCGAATACCGCGTGTAAATTACCCGGCAGTTAGACCGTGGGGGCTAAGCTCCACTGGTCAAGAGGAAAACAGTCCAGATCTCAGATTAAGGTCCCTAAATCGACGCTAAGTGCAAGCTAAGGTGGTGGAATTTCATTGACAGCGAGGATGTTGGCTTAGAAGCAGCCATCATTTAAAGAAAGCGTAACAGCTCACTCGCTCAGAGATTCTGCGCCGCAAATGATCGGGGCTAAAGCGTCGTACCGAAGTCGGGGGCTTTCATTCTCTTCGGAGAGTGGGAGCGGTAGGAGAGCGTTCGCGTCTGCGCCGAAGCTGGAGGGGTGACCCCTGGTGGAGCGTCGCGAAGTGAGAATGTTGGCACAAGTAACCACAATTTCCGTGAGAGCCGGAAACGTCGAAAGGCTAAGGGTTCCTTCGCAATGGTGATCAGCGAAGGGTTAGTCGGCCCTAAGGGGATGGCGAAAGCCGAACCCGATGGATACATGGTTAATATTCCATGACTATCCGTACGTGCGATGGAGTGACGGGGTGTATTACGCGAAGCCCATTATTGGATTTGGGTTCGTTCTCAGAAGATGACGCTTAGGCAAATCCGGGCGACTTCCTTTAATGGTAAATCAACTGAGCGCGAAGATTCTGGAGAAATCCAGGAGATCTTGCGGAACGCGCCTTCAAGAAAAACTCCTAAGCTCTAACGTACGGAAACCGTACCGGAAACCGCCACAGGTGGCCAGGTCGAGCAGACCAAGACGAACGGGTGAGATGTCCTCAAGGAACTCGGCAAAAAAGCGGCCGTAAGTTCGCAATAAGGCCTGCCCCCGCAAGGGGGCCGCAGCTAAAGATTCCCTATCGACTGTTTACCAAAAACACAGCTCCCTGCGAACTCGAAAGAGGAAGTATAGGGGGTGACACCTGACCAATGCCAGAAGGTCAAACGTTGGCGTTCCAAGCCGCAAGGTTTGGGGTGACCGGCGTAAGCCCTGGTGAATGTCGGCCGTAACTATAACGGTCCTAAGGTAGCGAAATTCCTTGTCTGGTAAGTTCAGACGCGCACGAATGGTGTAACGAATGGGGAACTGTCTCGAGGACTCGCCCGGTGAAAATACAGTAGCGGTGAAGATGCCGCTTACCTGCAGCTAGACGAAAAGACCCCAGAAGCTTTACTGCAGCTTGGCATTGGCCGTACGATTTTAGTGCGCAGCGTAGGTGGTAGAGGTTGAAGCGTCCCTTCTGGGGGACGTGGACTCGTCAATGAAACACCATCCTCTAAACGCGTACGATCTAACCCCGCGGGACAAAACCCGTGGGAGACAGTGTCTGGTGGGCAGTTTTGGTGGGGCGCTATCCTCCTAAAAAGTAACGGAGGAGCCTACCAAGGTTCTCTAGGTGCGAATGGAAACCGTACCGATAGTGCAATGGCATAAGAGAGCTTGACTGTGAGGCGTGCATGCCGAACAGACGCGAAAGCGGAGCATAGTGATCCGACCCTACGTGTTAGACGCGGGGGGAGCTCAACGGATAAAAGTTACTCTGGGGATAACAGGCTGGTACTGCCTAAGCGTCCATAGCGACGGCAGTGTTCGGCACCTCGATGTCGGCTCAACTTATCCTGGGGCTGGAGAAGGTCCCAAGGGTTTGGCTGTTCGCCAATTAAAAAGTTACGTGAGCTGGGTTCAGACCGTGGAGGATCCGATTCGCAGGAATCGGGAGTTCCACAGTCTGAACCCCTAGGACGATCGAGAAAATGTTGGGGAACCAGGGCGAGTAGCCCAAAGGTTCCATGTAGAGATCAACCAAACACGGCGGCATGACACGGTAACGTGCCATGACCTGCTGGCTAATTTCGGGGAAACCCACGACGCCTTGTAGATGCGTCGGGGGCAACACCGAGGGAAGTATCGCCTTAAAAACGGTACGCCCGTAGAGACTGCAAGCCAGCCACCCTCAACGTATCGAGGGTGAAGATACAGTCCAATGCACGCAGCAATGCGTGGGAACATGCGTGAGACAGGTTGGTCTCCTATCTACTGCAGGCGTTGATTCTTGAAGGGAGTTGCTTCTAGTACGAGAGGACCGAAGTGAACTGACCTCTGGTCTACCAGCTGTCACGCCAGTGGCACCGCTGGGTAGCTATGTCGGGAACGGATAACCGCTGAAAGCATCTAAGCGGGAAGCCGGCCCTAAGATGAAGAATCGTTATGAGGACCCTAGGAGATGACTAGGTTGATAGGCACTAGGTGCAAACGCAGTAATGCGTGAGCCGAGGTGTACTAATTGTCCCATTCTCGTTAGGAAGTTGGAAATCACAATTGTGTTTACGGGTATTGCGTCTCTGGAAAAACTCCGGGGGCGCGCATCGGAATAAAAGTTGGTCGTGCCCAGGGCATGTGCCAATTTTTATGAAGAAATCGAATGTTGCGTTCTGGTGGCTCGGCGCGGTGGAAACACCCGTTCTCATTCCGAACACGGCAGTTAAGCACCGTAGCGGCGATGGTACTAGGCTTTGCCTGGGAGAGTAGCTAGCCGCCAGTACATAACATTCGACGGTTGGAAAATCAGTTTCCGGCTGCGCGCAAAGAAAAAGCCCTCGCTGGACATGCGTCCCGCGTCGGGCTTTTTCTTTGCGCTCGCTCGGAACCTTCGTCTCCAACTACGGGAATCTCGTTTCCAGATGCGGGGCAGTTGGAAAATGGATTTCCAACTGCAGGTGATTTTTCCTTGCTAGAATCGTGTGTAACTAACCGCCACCAGCAAAACATGAGCGAACTATCCCGCAGCGTCCCGTCCGCCACGAGCGTGCTCGCCGAGAGCGTGCGCCGGTACCGGCGCGGCTTTCCGGGCGTCGCTCGGGCGTTCCTGCCGGTCTTCGCAATTTTCGCGATTGGCCAGATCGGCTTGGCGCTCTGGGGTGAGGCGGATACTTTTGGTGGCCTCCTGGCGCGCGCGGGGGTTCTCGCTGGCGTCGGCATTCTCGAGATTGTTAGCCAGCTCCTCGCCACCGGAGGCGTAATTGCCTCATCTGAAGATTTGCCCCGCGCTTCGGCTCGGTCAATCTACCGCCGCGGCGCCCGCGTCTTTTGGCCTACGGCCTGGGTCGCCATCCTCGCCGCCCTCGCTTTCTCGGTGGCCCCGGTTGTCGCGAGGCTGGTGAGTCCCTACCTGATTCGCCTGGCCGGAACCGTCTCGGTGTGGTTCTTTGGCGGGTCGTACGACGTCGCGGTTACGGTTGCCCTCGGCGCGGTCGCCGGCCTCGCCATCGTCGTGGCAATTCTCACGCTCGTGCTCTTGGAGAAGCTGGTCTTCGCGCTCGCGCTCGTCTCGACCGGCGTTTCCCGTGGCCTCCGCGCCCTCGAGATGAGCGCCGGCCTATCCGAAGGGCGTAGCTGGCTAGTCGGCTCGCGCCTCGCCGCGGGCTTTGCGGCGACGGCGCTGGTTCTCGCCCCTTTCGTGATGGTTCTCGCGGCAACCGCTGCGCCAAACATCGCCATCTCGGCCTCGCCGTGGGCCTGGTCACTTTTCGCGGCCGGCTACCTGCTGGCGGCAATTCCTTTCTGCGCAATCTTCCTGGGTCACCTAACGGAAGTTCTCCGAGACAGCGCCGCGGAGAAAGCTGCGGCGCGCGAGTCGCGTCCTTGGGTTCGCTGGCTCGTCTGGGCTGGCGCCGCCGCGTGGGCCGTCATTATCCTCAGGGGCCTAATTGGCTAGCGTTCCATGTCCTGGAGCACCCGCCGACAGTTCGGTATCCTCTCGACCCTAGCCCTCGCGGTCATCGTGCCGGTGGTGGGTGTTACCACGTACCTGCTGTGGGAACGCCCTGCCTGCGATGACGGTATTCAAAACGGCGGCGAGCGGGGCGTTGACTGCGGCGGCGCCTGCGAGCGCGTCTGCACCAGCGAGGCGAACCCTATCGTGCTCTCCTGGGTTCGCGCCTTTCCCGTTTCCCCGGGTTGGTACAACGTGGTTGCCATGGTCGAGAATCCGAACGCCTCTGCGCGCGCCGACGGCCTGCGCTACCGAATGCGGGTTTACGACGAAGACGGCGTAACCGTGGCCGAGCGCGATGGGGCGGCCGACATCGACCCTCAGTCTGTTCAGCCTATAGTTGAGCTCGGACTCGAGACGGGGGAGCGCCGCGCCGCGCGCGCCAGCTTCGAGTGGCTCGAGGATCCGCGGTGGGTGACGGCAGAGCCCGAGGCGCGCCTCGTGGCAATCTCGGACGAGCGCATCGAGG
>JBILMG010000045.1:0-5102 GCA_044375695.1 Minisyncoccia bacterium
GTTCGCAAGGCCAAGCTCTACCACGTGCGCCGCAAGGCCGCGAAGGAGATCACCAAGCGCATGCGCATGGCCATGATCAGCATCTCGGACGCCGTCGAGGCCGCTCCGGCTGCCGAAGAGGTGACCGACTAGGAATCCAGGTTTCAGAAAAGAGCCGGCCGCCCGCAAGGGCGGCCGGCTCTTTTGCCTCCGTGGTAATCTGGCTACCTATGCAAAAGAAGAACCACTCGCCCTGGCTGTACCAGCTCGACCGCGACCGCTCGGTCGCGCGACTCGAATCTGATGTGTCGGCGGACGTGGCGATTGTGGGGGCCGGCATCGCCGGCGTTTCGACCGCCTACTTCACCCTCTCGAAGACGTCGCGCTCGGTTGCGCTCATCGAGCGCTCGCGCCTGGCTCACGGCGCCACGGGGCACAACGCGGGATACATAGTGGCGGATTTCGAGCGTCCGCTACCAGACCTCGAGCGCGAATTCGGTTTCGAGAAAACCGCCGAAGCGCTGCGCTGCATCGAGCGCGGGTGGGCTCTCTTGGACGAGATGTACCACGGTGCCGGCCTGGGCGTTCCCCTCGCTCGCTTCACCGAAGAGACCGGCCTTCTCGACCTGAACCACGTAAAGATTTTTGCCGCTGAGGCAGATTTCCGCCGACGTGCCGGGCTCGCCTTTTTCCCGGTGAAAGTGGCGAAGGGGCGCATCACGCCAGACGCCCTAGCCGACGTCGACCCTGCGCTTATCGTCTGGGTAGAGGAAGATGAAATTCGCGAAGCCCTCGAGACGAAAAGCGACCGCTACGTCGGCCTCGCCGAGGAGCCGGGCGGCGTCGCCAACAGCGCGCTCCTTTGCCAGGAGGTCGTGCGCTTCATGCAGAAGACCTACCCCGACCGCTTCCGTCTGTACGAGGAAACCAAGATCGAGAAGGTTGTCCTGAAAGAAGAGGGCGTGATACTCGATGCCGGCGTCGCCACCGTTACCTGCGCCGAGGTGGTGCTCTGCACTAACGGCTTCGAAGACTTCACCATTATTGGGGAAGGGGGTCTCTGCCTCGACAAGGAGTTTCACCGAAATATTCGCGGCGTCGTTGGCTACATGAGCGGCTACCTGGTGCCGATGCGTCGCCCCGAGGCGCTCCTGGTCTACTTGGAAAGCAAGGGTTTTTCCGAAGAAGACGTCTACTACTACGTCTCGCGTCGAGCTTACGAGTACGACCGTCAGTCTGGCGCTCGCCACAATCTTATCTCTGTCGGAGGCCCTCAGGTTGTTCTGGAAGACCACAACGTCTACAGCTTCGGCGACGAGTACCCCGCGGATCGAGCGGCCGAGATTCAGCGATTCGTTGACGCCACCTACGGCAAAGACACGCCCGGCGAGGAGCACCAAGTCTTCAACTGGCACGGGCTCATGGGTTACACCCGCGGGATGGTGCGCATGGTGGGGCCGCACCCGTCGGCGCCTCGGCTCCTCTACAATCTTGGCTGCAACGGTATCGGGCTCCTGCCGTCGATTTGGGGCGGCGAGACCGTGGCGCGCTACCTGGCCGGCGAAAAAGTGCCGCGCACCATTTTTACGCCAGAGGCGGGCACCTGCTAGGCCGGGTTCGCGAGAGAAAGCCGCCCCGATCGGGGCGGCTTTCTCTCGCGTAAAAATTGGGCGCTACTTAGACTTCTCCTCTTTCTTCTTCTCGAACTTGGCGCCGAACATGCCGCCGATTGCCTGCCATAGCTGCGAGAAGCCCCAGAAGAACGGGTAGAGAGGGCCGCGCTCTTTCTTGAAAGGATTATCTTTGCCCGGGAAGGAGGGTTCGGTGATGGCGCGCTTCCAGAGCCAAGAGAAGGGGGTGCCGATGACTCGTCCGCCGAGCAGGAGGCCGCCGCCGAGCACCCGCCTCCAGCTTCGGCTGGGGGTAGGGGCTGCACCGGGCGCGGCCGGAGCCGGAGCTGGGGCAGGCGCAGGGGCGGGCGCGGGGGCAGGTGTTGGGATAGGGGGCGGGCCGGGCGGCGTCGGCGGCGTGCCGGCACCCGTTCCGGGCTGGGGGGCGCCGGTGTTCGCGTTTCGAGCGGCGCGACCTGGACGAGCCGCCGTCCCGGGCTGGCCCGGCGCCTGGGGCTGCGGGGGGACGCCGGCAGCAGCTGCGCCTGTTGGGTTGGGGGGCACGTTGGCGTTGCCGGGAGCCGGCGGCGGGGTGGGACCTGTTCCGGCCGAACCAGGCGTTTGCGGGGCGGAAGCGGCTGGGTTGGGAGCCTGAGGCTGCGGAGGTACGCCGGCGCTCGGGTTCGGCGGCACCGCGCCGCTCGCGCTGCCCGGGGCTGGCGGTGGAGTGGGGGCGGTTCTGGGGCGTCGAGCGCCAGCTGGCGCACCGGTCGCCGGAGTCAGCACCTCCGCGTCTACATCAATCGCGCCAGCTTGCGCGGCTCGTTCCGCGCTCGCCGCGCGTGTCTCCTGGCTGTGGATCCAGGCAACCGCCTGGCGAATGCCGAAAGTCTCCGGCAGGTCAGCCAAGCTCACGCCCGGTTCGCCGCGGCGCAGCGCTTCGACAATTTCAATTACCGTCTCGGATGTGTACTCGTTGCCGAGGCCGACAACTAGCGGGGTTTCGCGGCGTAGGGTCTCGTAAAGATTTTCGTAGGGATCGCCTCCAGACATTGCGGCCGCCGCCCCCGCCTCGGCCGCAGAGGCAACAGCGTTGCGCGCGAGAGAGCCGTTGTCTTCAGGGTCGATTTTCGACTCGAGCTCCTGCTCCATACCGAGCTGCTCGTCGTAGACCTTGATTCCTTCTTCGAGAATTTCTCTAGGAGAGAGGACTCTTCCGTCTTTCCTCATCCGAATGCCTGTCAAAAAGGCGTCATTGGAGAGCATTTCGTCGTTCAGCCTGGCGCGCCCCGCTCGGCTCGCCTTCACCGCTTCCCGAACTTTCTTGCGGTAGAGACGGCGGCTCTCGGCGTCTTCGTTGCCCTCGGCCGCGCGGTGCACCTTGAACTCTTTGGCTTCGTCCTCGGTCATGTCGACCTCGTGCCGTTCGCGCTCAAACTCTGGGGTCGCGTCGGCGACGACGTTACCTGCTTCGTCGATGATTGCCGCGGCTTTTCGGGCGGCGCCTTTCGAGGCCATCTTTTCGCGGAGCGCCTGCTTCTGGGAAGGGGAAAGGGCGGCGTCCGGGTTGTCGATGACGTCGACCTCTATTGGGTTACCGTCGCGGTCGCGGTTCTCGGGCAGAGGCTTCTTCTTGCGCTTCTTCGGCGCGGCATCGTAGGCGTCCTGGAGCTGCCGCTCGCGCTCGCGGGCCATGGCGTCGGCGTTCGCGATGAAAGCATCAACCCGCGCGGCGTCTTCGGGGGCTAGGGGAGAGGAATTCTCTGTCGCGGGTGCCGCCGCTCCTTTCCCGGGGAGATCTTCGGCGGCGCCATTTCGCTGCAGCGCCTCGTCGACCAGGGAGACGAAGGCGCTTTCTTGGGCGCGTTCTTTTTGCGCGGTGTGTTCGGCGTATTCCCTCGGAATCTCGACGGTGACGCCTTTCAGCTCTTCTAGCAGCTTCTGCTTGAGCTTCGGAATATCTGCCTCGGAGAAATTTTGGCGCATCGTCTCCTCGGCTGCCACGGGGTCTTCTCCCGCAACTTTCGCCATGCGTCCGTACGCCCGCATGAGGGCATCGTAATCTTTGGCGTTGAGGGCCGACTCGACCGCCTGCATCTCTCCAACTGAAAGGGCGGTGGTTTTCTCTCGGCGGGAAGCGCCTTCCGTCGCGGAGGGGTTTTCCCCGGATTTTTGGGCTTTCGTCTCTTTGGTTTCGTTCGGCGCGGCGGAGCCGATGGCCCTAATCTCCGCGTAAACTCTTTCACGGGCTTTCTCTCGCGCCTCTTCTACCCGCTCGGCGCGGGCGGCTATCTCGGCGTCTATTGCCTGCTCGCGCTTGTCGAAATAATCCTTGCCCCAGCGAGATTTTTGGAGCTCGTCGTTTGAAATGACGTCCGGGATGTTCCGGCTCTGCCCTCTTGCCAGAGACGGAACCAGCTTCGAGCGGTCAATCGCGAAGCTCATCGGCAGGTCTTCGGGCTGAGGCCACTCCTCGCGCCGATTGGGGTCTTCAGAGTAGGGGTTGGGCGTCGCCCTTTGGCGGAGATTCCAGTTGGTTCGCTTGCGGCGTCTCTCGCGTGCGGCTTCTTCTACGGAAACCTCGGGGCTACCAGCCCGCGGCGCCTCTGCTCGCGGCTGATTCGGCGCGACGGGTTCTGGGGCCGCTTCCGGGGCGGGGGACTGGATCGACGGTTCGGGATTCTGGCGCTTCTTGCTCTCTCGGTGCGTTTTGAAATTTTCGGCCGCCTTTTGAGCGCGGCGTCGAGCTGCTTCGCTGGCTGGCTTCGGGGTGGCGGGGGCTGCTGCCGGGGCCTCGTTTTCGGGGGAGGGCGCTTTCGCGTCGGCGTTGCCGGCGGCGTTCAGGCCGTTGAGCGCGTCCCACGGATTTGTCTCCATGGGCGTCATTGTACATGGCGTTTGCCGTTGGTCGCTTGTAAAAAGTCTCAAAATTTGGATAATGCGCCGGGTTCGATCGTCCGAACATGCCCAGGTGGTGGAATTGGTATACACACACGCTTGAGGTGCGTGACCGTTTACGGTATGCGGGTTCAAGTCCCGCCCTGGGCACAAACAAAAAGCTAACCGCCGTCAGGGCGGGCTTTTTGTTTGTGCCCAGGGCGGGACTTGAAGGGCGCAGGCCAGCGAGCGTGGCGAGCTCCGGAGGCTCGGCGACGGAGGCCGAGCCGGGGTCGCGAACACTTAGATTTTCGGTGGCCGTTCGAAAATCAGAGGCCGCCGAAAAGCTTAGTGATTCGTGACCAAGTCCCGCCCCCCCAATAACTCAATAAACCACCCCTAAAATTCCCATCAAAATTTCTGCCGCCCCACTCAAGATTCTGCACCCAACCCCCTCATCTGCCCGTAAAAATTTCATAAATTCTTCCCGCGGCCACTCTTCCGCCCCCGCCTCCGTTTTCTGCTAATCTCCCCTCATGCCTTTCGACCCCTTCCTCTTCACCCGCCACGACCACCTCGGCGTGCCGGTCTTCGTTCGCAAGCTGCCGTGGGTCTCCGGCCACGCGGCCATTCGCA
>JBILMG010000013.1:0-18769 GCA_044375695.1 Minisyncoccia bacterium
ATTCCGGGAGGGCAGACGGTCACCATGACGGCGGTCGCTCCGGCCGCAATCGCCGGCGGCGTAGCCAAGGACGAAAACTACCGCCTGACGTTCCGGGCAACCGAAAGCTAGTGGGCCGGGCTGGAGCCTCGGCTTCTGGCGTGCGACGTGCCGAAAAAAGAAATCCCCGCGAAGGCGGGGTGGGGTTGATCAGAGCTTCGGGACCAGCCAGCCGAAGGCAGCCAGGAACACGGCGCCGATGGTGGTTTCGTGTCCGCGAATCTTGAGCACGTCGCAGAGCATGGAGCTCAGGACGAGGCACACGATGGTAGCGAAGCCGGTGACGACCCAGAAGGGCACGTCCTGCTCGGCCTCGTTTCGGGCGGCCCAGTAAACGCCGGCTCCGAACGCCAGCAGAGTGCCGACTCCGGCGAAGACGATGTCCGAGCTGTAGCCGCGGACGATCTCAGAGAGCAGGAACGGCCAAACGGCGAACAGCAGGAGCGCGAACACGGCGGTGGCCAAATTGCGCTTCACGAAGGTTGCCATTAGGGCGTTGCGGATTGCGGAGACAAAGGCGTCTTGGATGTTTTGGATACTAAGGTTCATAGGACTAGATAATAATTATTAACACATTTAATTTAAAGGTCAATACCGCACTAAACCTATATTTTATAAGGCCTTCAGGCGCCCTTGAGGCGTCCCTGGTACCATGCGCCGGTGACCCAAGATCGCGCGCTCGAAATCCTCAAGGCAGGGGCTAACGTTTTCCTCACCGGCGAGCCAGGTAGCGGCAAGACTCACACCGTAAATGCCTACGTGGCCTGGCTGCGCGCCCGCGGTATCGAGCCGTCGGTGACAGCTTCCACCGGCATCGCCGCTACCCACATCGGCGGCATGACGATTCACGCCTGGTCGGGCATCGGCATCAAGGAAGATCTAACCGAGCGCGACCTCGACCAAATCGCGCAGACCGAGCGCGTGGTGCGCCGCGTCGGCAAGGCGCGCGTCCTCATCATCGACGAGGTGTCCATGCTCGCGGCGCGCACGCTCTCGATGGTCGACGCCGCCTGTCGGGCGGTGCGCCGAAACCCCGCGCCTTTCGGCGGCCTGCAGGTTGTCCTGGTTGGCGACTTCTTCCAGCTGCCGCCGGTGGTCAAGCGAAATTTTGCCCCCGCGCAGAGCTACGAAGAGCCGACAATTTCCATGACGCTCGACGGCATGCAGGCGCTCGTCGCGCCCGAGGCGCCGGGCCTCTTCGCGTACCGCTCGCGCGCCTGGGCGGCCGCGAGCCCCATCGTCTGCTACCTGCACGAGCAGCACCGACAGGAAGACGCCGACTTCCTGGAGGTGCTCACCGCGGTGCGCTGCCGCAGCTGCGGGCCGGCGCTGGTGGCCCGCATTGCCGCCCGTACCATCGAGTACGCGGACGCGCCCTCCGGCGTGCCGCGCCTCTTCCCGCGCAACATCGACGTCGACCGCATCAACGACGACGAGCTCGGGAAAATTTCCGGCGAGGAGCGCATGTACGAGATGGAATCGACCGGCCCCGAGCCGCTCACCGTGGCGCTACGCCGTGGCTGCCTCTCGCCCGATCGGCTCATCCTCAAGCGCGGCGCCGCCGTCATGTTCACCAAGAACGAGCAGACCGGCGCCTACGCCAACGGCACGCTCGGCGAGGTGGTCGGCTTCTCGGGCGCCAGCTTCCCGCTGGTCCGCACCAAAGCCGGACGCACCATCGAGGTCGAACCCGCCGACTGGAAGGTGGAGGAAGGCGGCAAGGTGCGCGCCTCGATTACGCAGCTGCCGCTGCGCCTCGCCTGGGCCATCACCGTGCACAAGAGCCAGGGCATGTCTTTGGACGCCGCGGTGGTGGACCTGTCCGGCGCCTTCGAGCACGGCCAGGGCTACGTGGCGCTCTCGCGCGTGCGCACGCTCGCGGGGCTGCACCTGTTGGGGTGGAGCGACCGCGCGCTCTCGGTGCACCCAGAGGTCGTCGGGAAGGACGACGAGTTCCGCGACCTCTCGGCCGAAGCCGACCGCGCTTTCGATGACCTGACGCCCGAAGAGATTTCAAAGATGCACCGCCAGTTCGTGCTGGCGTCCGGGGGCGGCTGGATTCCCGAAGGACAGGAAAAGGAGGAAGAAGATGATTCTGCCGACGGGTCGCCCGCGCCTCGGGCCCGAAAGGCAAAGGTCGCCAAACCCAAGAAAGGGGACACGCTCGCCGCCACTCTCGCCCTCGCCGAGGATGCCCCCGGCCTCGCCAAAATGGCCGAGGCGCGCGGCATTTCTGTGAACACTATTCTCGACCACCTCGAGAAGCTGCGCGCCGAGAGTCGCCTGCCGGACGAGCTCTTGGCGCGCCTCGTCGCCGCTGAAGGCATCGGCCAGTCGGCCGTAGCCAAGATGCGCGCCGCCTTCGCCGCCGCTTCGCCCGAAGAGGGTCGCCTGCTGCGCCCCGCCTTCGAGAAGCTCGGCGGTGCCTATCCCTTCGAGCATTTACGGCTGGCGCGGATGGGGCTCGGGGTGTAGAAAGTTGCCGAAACAGACTTTAAAAACATGTCGAAACAAATTGAACTAGCCAGGTTATTCCTCGGCGGTCTCGAGGCCTGCCCAGACCTCCGGCACGCGGGCGACCCCTTCCTCCGGAACCCAAAGGTGACGGGCGTCGGCGCGCAGGATCACGCGGAAGAAATTTTTCGCCGCCTCCGAGAGACGCTCCTCGCATACCGGGCGGCAACGGGCATTGGCCGCGGCCTCGCGGCGCCGCAAATTGGCATTGCCTCGAGCGCCTTCGTCACCTACCTGGGCGACGAGTGGAAGCTCTTCCTGAACCCCTCCATTGTCGAGGCGGGCGAGAGGCGGACCCTCTACCGTGAGCGATGCCTCAGCTGCGGGCCGGTATCGTGCGACGTGGCGCGTCCCTCCGAAATTGTGGCCACGTGGACGACTGCCGAAGGGAAGATGATCACCGAAAGGCTTTCCGGTTTCGAGGCGCGCATCTTCCAGCATGAGCTCGACCACCTCGCCGGCGTTCTGTGCGTCGACTTGGCCGAACCCGGAACCGTGAATCTGAGTACGGAAGATCCAGTCCTAGAGACGTTCCGCCCGTTGCCGTAGGCGCCCGCTCCAGGCGCCTTTTCTTTTGGTGACCTGAATCGGCGGACGAAAAAATGAAAATTGCCTAGGTCGCTTTTCTGTACGTGACACGCCTTCGTCGCTAGAATGGATCCGTGAAGTTTAAGGTGGCGCTGGCTGCGGTGTTCGCGTTTTTCTTGGGCGCCGTTTTCTGGCTCCGCGGGTGCGGCTTCGCCAACTTCTGCCTCTCCGGCGGCGAGGTTCCGTCGCGTGTTCCGGCCGTAGTTCCCGAAGGCGCCGTCGAGAACGACCCGCGGCTCGACGGCCGTATAGGCCAAGACCCGCAGCTGGCGGAGCACCTGGTGGGCGAGTGGCGCTCGGCCGAAGACGCGTCGTTCACCCGCGTCTTCGCGGCGGACAAAACTTTCCACGACACCTACGCGGGCGACCCGGCCGGCGCTCCCGGCACCTGGGAGGTCTCCGCGGGCAAGGTTGATCAGATTCGGCTCTCCTCGGAAGGAGACGTCATGACCTTTGATGTCGTCAGCCTCACCGAGAACGACCTCTCGATGATTTACCTCAATCGCGGCAACCTGCTGCGCTTCGAGCGGGTGAAGTAGCCATGCTCCTCCTCGTTTCATCGCTCGTCGCCGGCGCCGTCACCGTGCTCGCGCCGTGCATTCTGCCGCTCCTGCCGGTGGTGCTCGGCGGCGCCGCGGCCGAGACGTCGAGCCGATTGAAGCCGCTGCGCATTGTGGGCTTCCTCGGCCTTTCGATTTTTGCCTTCACGTTCCTGCTCAAGGCCTCGACCGCGCTGATCGCCGTGCCGGATTCTTTCTGGAAGAGCGTCTCGGCGATCGCCGTCGGCGGGCTCGGCTTTTCGCTTTTGTTCCCGCGGGTATGGGCGCGGCTCTCCCTCAAAATTCCCGGTCTCCACGGCGGGAATCGCCTGCTGGCCACCGGTTACAAGAAACGAGCCAGCTGGGCGGGGGACGCGGCGGTCGGCCTCGCCCTCGGGCCAATTTTTACAACCTGCAGCCCGACGTACTTCCTCATTCTGGCGACCGTGCTGCCGAACTCTTTCGCGCTGGGCGCGCTCTACGTTGCCGCTTACGTGCTCGGCCTCGCCGCCGCGCTCCTCGCGATCGCGCTCTTGGGGCAGCGGCTCGTGGCGCGGCTCGGCGGCGCGGCTAACCCCGAGGGCTGGTTCAAGCGCTCGCTCGGGCTCGTCCTCCTCGCGACCGCGCTGGCAATTCTCACTGGCGCCGACAAGAGAATCGAAGCCAAAATTTTGGACGCCGGCTACCTCAACGTGCCGGCGCTCGAGAAAGGGTTAGCCGCTTGGGCTGGCCGTTACCTTTAGGTGGGGGTCTTTGCTAGTATCTGTAGGTGAAGATAAAGAAAATTTCGACATCAAAAGTCGTCGCGGTGGGATTTTTCTGCCTCTTTGTGCTCGCGGCGAACGCCTCGTGGAAGGTCCTAATGCGGCAAACTTGGGAAATGCAGGCCGTCACCTCGGGCACCGTAACGGGAACCAAGGAAAAGCGCCGCGCAATTCCCAATATTGGGCGAGGCCGGTCGGGCGTATCGATTGACTACTGCCCGGTGATTATTTACGAATTTCAGGTTGGCGGGGAGAGGTACGTCGGCGAGTCGGTGGACTTTGATCTAGCGCCTTGCGCTAGCGAACCAGGAACAGCTGCGCGGCCCTCGATTGGTTCCGCCGTGCCCGAGGTGCACTACAATCCAGAGAACCCAAGGCAATCGATGTTAAATCGACCCGAAGGCTTCATGTTCGAGTTGCTCGCAATCGTCTCGCTCGTCGTTGGCTCGGTGTTTTCGCTCTGGGTGGCGGTGTGGCTTTGGCGCTCTCGTCGTGAATCAGCACGCTGAGGTCGTCGTGATTGGCGGCGGGCCGGCCGGCATGATGGCGGCAGCTTTTGCCGCGCGCCGGGCGCGACGGGTGCTCTTGGTCGAGAAGAACCACCGCCTCGGCGAGAAGCTGCGCATCACGGGCGGCGGACGCTGCAACGTTACCAACGCCGAGCCGGACATGCGCGCGTTCCTGGAGCGCTACGGCGACGCGGCGCGCCCGCTCGCGCCGTCTTTCGCGCGCTTTGGCCCGGCCGACACGTTCAAGTTTTTCGAGTCCCTGGGCCTGCCGCTCGAGGTGGAAGACCGCGGCCGCGCGTTCCCGAAGACCCGCCGCGCCCCCGACGTCGAGCGCGCGCTCGAGCGCGCCATGGCGAAGGCGGGCGTGCGCGTGCTCTCCGGGGTGCCGGTGACGGGCCTCCGCGTCGCCGGCGGAAAAGTTGTCGCGGCGGAAACGGCTGACGGGGAAATTCTGGCTGACTCGTTCGTCCTCGCGACGGGCGGGCTGTCGCACCCCGAGACCGGATCGACCGGCGACGGCTTCCGCTGGCTCGAGGAAATCGGCGTTCCGGTTTCGGCGCCGACGCCGTCCATTGTGCCGCTCGCGGTCGAGGAAGATTGGGTCAAAAAGCTGGCCGGGCTCGCGCTCGATGACGCCAAGGTGACGTTTTGGCGCGGCGACAAGAAGGCGTTCTCGGTCGACGGGCGCATTCTGTTCGCGCACTTCGGCCTCACCGGGCCAACAATTCTGAACGCGGCGGCGAGGGTGGGGGACCTCCTCTACGACGGGCCGGTCCGCGCGGCAATTGACCTTTTCCCGAAGCAGGACGAAGGGGCCGTCGAGCGCCAGTTCCTCTCCGCGCTCGACGCGGCCAAGAACCAGAACGTCGTGAACGCGCTCTCGCCGGCGCTGCCCGAGGGCGCGGCGCGGCGCCTCTTCGGCGTCATTTCTGCGCTACCGCCGGAGACCAAGGCGCACAGCGTCACCCGCGAAGACCGCAAGGCGATGGCCCGCGCCGCGAAAGCCTTGCCGCTCACCGTCACCGGCCTCTTAGGCTTCGAGCGTGCGGTCGTGGCCGACGGCGGCGTGCCGCTCGAAGAGATCGACACGCGCACCTTCGCTTCGAAAAAATTTCCGAACCTTTTCCTCTTGGGCGACGTGCTCGACGTTCGCCGGCCTTCGGGCGGCTTCTCGCTCCAGCTCTGCTGGACCTCTGGCGCGGTGGCGGGTGAGAACGCGTAGCGGCGCGCCAGGTGGTACCATGCCGCCGTGGAAATTTTCCTAGACCTGCTCGTCAAAACGACGCCGCTCTACGCGCTGGTGGTGTTCGGCTTCATCGCCGGCCGCCGCCTCGGCGTCGGGAGCGAGCCTATCGGCGCGCTGCTCATCTACATGATCTCGCCGCTCGTGGTTATCAACGGCGTCGCGGACGCCCCGATCGGCTGGACGCTCCTGTACCTGCCGCTCTTCTTCCTGGCTGTCTCGTGCGCTGTCGCCCTCGGTTTTTTCTGGATCGGCCGGCGCGTGTCTTCGCCCGGCGAAGAAGGCTTGCTCGCCTCGGCCGCGGGCGCCGGCAACACCGGCTACTTCGGCCTGCCGGTAATTCTCTCCGTCCTCGGGGAAGGGTACCTGCCGTACGCGGTCCTCGCGGTTTTCGGCAGCGTGCTCTTCGGCAACACGCTCGGCTACTACCTCATCGCGCGGCGCTCTTTCTCTAGCCGCGAGGCGCTCGCCAAAATGATGCGCCTGCCGGCGCTGTACGCCTTCCTGTTCGGTCTCGCGCTGACCTTTTCCGGGATCGGCGTGCCGGCGTTCGCCGAACCTTTCTTCGCCAACGTGCGCGGCGCCTACTCGGTGCTCGGCATGATGATGGTCGGCATCGGGCTCGCCGCGGTGTCGCGGTCCGAGGTCGACCGCTCGCTCGTCGTCTGGTCGTCCATCGCCAAGTTTGCCGTGTGGCCGCTCGTCTCCGCGGTCGCCTGCCTGGCTGATGCCCGAATTTTTCACCTGCTGCCGGCCGAGGCCTACCCGGTCATCATGATTCTCTCGATCGTGCCGCTCGCCTCCAACACGGTCGCCTTCGCGGCGAACCTCGGCGTCGCCCCCGGCAAAGCCGCTTTCGCGGTGCTCGCCACCACGGTCATTGCGGCCATCTACATTCCGGTCTTTATGGCGACGCTGTACCCGGCGTTCGTGGCCATGCTCGCGGCCTAGCGGGCCAGCTGGCGGCGGCTAAGTATTGACAATTATGTATTAATAGTGTTTTAATAAAACAAAGAGTCCAAAAAATGGCCTTGCCCTCAAGCTTATTCGCACCATGAAAAAACTAAAAATTGGCCCTGATGGCCTTGTGTACCGGGATGGCGAAACCGTCGTCGTCGAAATCCTCAAGGACCTGAAAATCAAAGATCTGCCGCCTGGCGTCATTTGCGTTAACCCGCGTGAACCCCGCGACCGAAGAATTCTTCGGAAGGTTTTCCGTAGAAAGAAAATCTACCTCCCGGGTGAGTACGACCTCGCCGTCGCGAACCACATCTCTCGGCCGGGCTCCACGGTAATTTCAATGAACGGCTACTCGAGCCTGAAACTACCGGACCTTATTCAGTGCGGCGTGAAGCCTGGAGCTTACGAAGCCGCCTGCAAGGCGGTCCTCCGCGCCGTCCTTCGGCACCTGCGAGCCGAGTTCCCGGCCGCTGTTCTGCAGATTGTCGACGGCGCGTCCGATATGGGGGTAGACCAGGCTATTGCCGAGGTGGCCGTCGAGTTCGGGATTCCGACGCTCGGCTTCTCTTGCCCTAGCTTCATGATCTACGTCCCAGATGACGACCGTCCTGTTTACGTCGGCGAATCGAAAGACGCTTACGGAGATTGCTTCATCCGTAGCCTAGACCTTTTGATTACTACGGGTGGACGGGGGCAGGCCTTGAAGCACGACATTTTCGCTGCCTGTCTCTACGGCAAGAAGATTCATTTCGTAGATCTCATGGGCATGCTCTCCTCGAATGGCGGCGTTCCGGCTACGGTAACCAAGCCAGACGGTCGAGTGGTCGTCGAGAATGCGGCCGCCGCGTTCGGAAACAATATCTCGTTCTTCTCGAATCACGCAGCAATCGCCCTGGCTCCGCAACACGGAGATAAGTGGGATGCACTGTTCGGGAACGTGGAGGGGGTCGCCACGCAGGTTTGTCGCTCGCGCATGTCGCCGGAGCACATGTTCCGCGTCTGAGCCTTGCCCCGATACCCAAAACGGCGCCCCGATTTGTTCGGGGCGCTTTTCTTTTTCGGGTACAATGAAGGCATGAGACAAAAAGCTTTCTGAGTGGTCACGGCCCTATTTGCGGCCGGCATGCTCTTCGGGGGAATCATGGATATTTTTAGCCAGGAAGCCGTCGACGGGCTCGCGGCGCTCGGCTATCCGGCCTACCTTGGCCTAATTATCGGCGTGGCCAAGATTCTTGGCGCCGTCGCGCTCGTGGTGCGCCGCTTCCCGGTTCTCACCGAGTGGGCCTACGCCGGCTTCACCTTCGATTTGATCGGCGCGGCCTGGTCGCACGCCGCGGTTGAGGGGCTCACCGCCGCGGCGGCGGTCTTACCGTTCATGGTCTTGCTCGCCGTGTCCTACCGGCTCTCGCCGCGGCACCTCTGCGACTGCGCGTGCTGCCAGGGCGGCGCCTGCAAGGACTGCCACCGCTAGGCGTATGGCTTCGCACCGCGTCCTCGTGCTCGGCGGCGGCTTCGGCGGCGCCTACGTTGCCCGCGGCCTCGCCCGCGCGGCGCGGCGCGGCGACGTTGACGTGACCGTCCTCTCGCGCTCGCCGTCCTTCCTCTTCACGCCGCTCCTGCCGGAGGTTGCCACGGGCGGCCTCTCGCGCCGCGGCATAGCGGTGCCGCTCTTCGACGCGGCGGCTCGCGCGGCCCGCGTGGTGGTTGGCGAGGCGCTCGCGGTGGATGTGGCGGCCCGCGTCGTCCGCGCCGATTGCGCCGACGGCTGCGTCATCGACCTGCCGTACGACACGCTGGTCGTCGCCCTCGGGGCGCGCGCCAACTTCTTCGGCGTTGAGGGTGCCGCCGAGCACGCGCTGCCTCTCAAGACGATTGCCGACGCGAACCAGATTCGCCGCGCGGTTTCCGCCGCTTTCGAGAAGGCGAGCCGCGGCCGCCGGGCGCCCTCGTTCGTCGTTGTCGGCGGCGGACCAACCGGCGTCGAGCTGGCTTCGGAGCTCGCCGAGCTCTGCCGGTACTCGCTCGCGGACGTGTACCCAGAGGCGCTGCCCGCCGAAATTTCGCTCCTGTGCGCCGCCGAGGATGTCCTGCCGATGCTGCGGGAAAAGGCCCGCGCCAAGGCTCGCGCCGCGCTGTCGGCGGCCGGCGTCGCCGTCGCCACGCGCGCTTCGGCGACGTCTGTCGACGCCTCTGGCGTCACGCTCGCCGACGGGTCGCGCGCGCTGGCCGATGTCGTTGTCTGGGCGGCCGGCGTCTCGCCCGCGCCGCTGCCCGAAGGCCTCGACCTGCCGTTGGACAAGGCTGGAAGGGTTGTCGTGGACGGGCACCTGCGGGTCGCGGGTCACCCAGAAATTTTTGTGCTCGGCGACCAGGCGGCCGGTGCGCCGATGCTCGCCCAGGCCGCCACGCAGCAGGCGCCGATCGTTTCGGCGGCAATAGTCTCGGCTGTCTCTGGTCGGCCGCTCGGACCAGGTTTCTCCTTTAAGCCAAAAGGGCTCCTGGTTTCGCTCGGGCGGTGGCACGCCGTAGGCGAAATAGGCCGGGTAACAGTTTCTGGGCCGATCGCCTGGTTCATTTGGCGCACGGTCTACCTTTTGAAGTTTCCGTGTTGGCGCAAGAGGATTCGCGTGGCGGCGGAGTGGGCAATTGGCCTGTTCTTCCCGCGGGATATTTCGGCGTAGTTCCTGAAAAGAAAAGCCGCCGCGATTTGAGGTCGCGGCGGCGGGTCTTCTTGCTTTCTCGTTTCAGCTCGCCGCCTGCGCGAAGGCTGATCTGACGTCACGCACGTAGGCCAGGGCAGAGTCGAGCGCGAAGTCGTCCCCGTCGTCCCGTAGGCCTGATTCGGCGTCTACCGAAAATTGGTCGCCGAACCCTCTGGCCAGAAGAGTTGTCGCCAGGTACGCGTTCGCCGGTTTGAATCCGCCGGCGAAGCCGATGCCCAGGCTGGCGGCGGTTTCCTGTTCGCGCACCAAAGTCGCGAATTCGGAGGCTCGCTCTAGGTCGAGCGAGAGGCCCTGTCCGTTCGATTGGTCAAACAGCAGGTGGTCGACAATTTTTGAGTACCGGGCAGCGCGTGCCGCGGCCCGGCTCATGTCGCCGTTTTCGCGCGGCAGGCAGCGCCCCGAAATTTGCAGAATCAGGAGCGGCGGCTGCGACCGGGACCGCTTCGCTTTCCGCCACGAGGCTAGGGTGCTCATCCTGGGCCAGAAGCCGCAGTTGATCTGTATGGCGTCGAGCCTGGGGCCGCTAACCTTCTCGACCTCGAGGAGGCACTCCCGCAGGTTTTCGCCGGTGCATCCAGAGAGGTGCACGCAATTGAGGACCCCGTCGTGGTCGGGGAACAGCGAGGCAATGCTGTCGGCGCGCGGGTAGCGCTTCGGAAACATCCGGCTCGGCTTGCCGGCCAAGGTTCCGGGCGACACGAGGACGCCGAGCATGGTTGGGCGGTCGAACCGCGAGGTGGCGGCGAGCGCCGCCGCGTGCGATGCGTCGGTGATGCCGCTGACGCCGATGTAGGGTGTCGGAGCTGCTTTCATTTTATTTATTTTTTATTTGAGGGTGGGGGAATTGAAGATGTTCTTTTCAGATTCTCTGTCTACAGCCTGTAGCCTGCCCGGGCAAGTTTTTCTGGGGAGAGATTTTTATTGTTTGTTTATGGACGGACGCTGGGGTTGCGAGGAGCCGCGGTCCAGCCTCTTTTCCCCTCGACAAAACGTCGTTTTCTGGTAGTCTCTCGCGGTCCGGCCGGCGCCGGTTTTTTTGTACCCGTCGCGCGCCGCCCCGACTCCTTTTACCTAAACGCTCGCCCTCAGTAGCCAGAGAAACTCCTATGGAAACCCGCAACATCGCCATCATCGCGCACGTCGACCACGGCAAGACGACCCTCACGGACGCCATCATGCGCCGTACCGGCATGTTCCAGGAAGGCATGTCCATGGACGCGAACGCCATCGAGCGCGAGCGCGGCATCACCATCTACGCCAAGAACACCGGTACCTTCTACAAGGGCACCAAGATCAACATCATCGACACCCCGGGGCACGCCGACTTCGGCTCCGAGGTCGAGCGCGTGCTGCGCTCCATCGACTGTGTGCTCCTCATCGTCGACGCCCAGGAAGGCCCGATGCCGCAGACCCGCTTCGTGCTCAAGAAGTCGCTCGAGCTCGGCCACAAGCCGATCGTGGTGATCAACAAGATCGACAAGCCGGCCGCGAACCCTGCCAAGGCCGAAGAGGAGGTCCTCGAGCTCTTCATGGAGCTCGGCGCCACCTCCGAGCAGATGGACTTCACGACCGTCTTCGCCATCGGCAAGGACGCGGTCGCCATGCGCAAGATTGACGACCCTCGCGAGTCTATCGACCCGCTCCTCGACGTCGTGCTCGAGAAGGTGCCGGTCGCGACCGGCGACGCCACGCTCCCGCTGCGCGCTCAGCCTTTCAACCTCGGCTACGACAACTTCATGGGTCGCCTGGCCGTCGTGCGCGTGTACGAGGGCACCATCAAGGTGGGCGAGACCCTCACCGTGAAGTCCTCCGACGGCAACACCCGCACCGGCAAGGTCACCAAGCTCTTCGTCTTCAAGGGTACCGCCCGCGAGGAGGTGCAGGAGATTACCGCCGGCGACATCGGCCTCGTGGCCGGCTTCCCGGACGTCTACATCGGCGACACCCTTTGCGCCTCTGCCGACGCGGAGCCGCTCCCGTCTATTCACGTCGACGAGCCGACCATCACCCTCGACTTCCTGGTCAACTCTTCGCCCTTCGTCGGCCGCTCCGGCAAGCTGGTTAACTCGCGCCAGATCCGCGAGCGCCTCGAGAAGGAACTCGAGATCAACGTCGGCCTCAAGGTCGACCTCTCCGAGACCGACCGCTTCAAGATCTTCGGTCGCGGCGAGCTCCACGTCGCCGTGCTCCTCGAGAATATGCGCCGCGAAGGGTACGAGCTGGCCGTGTCTCAGCCGCAGGTAATCATCAAGGAAATCGACGGCGAGAAGATGGAGCCGTTCGAGGAGGTGACCATTGACGTGCCGGCCGAGTTCCAGGGCGTCGTCATCGAGAAATTGGGCCTGCGCAAGGCGATCATGAAGGACATGAAGATGCACGAGAACCAGGTGCGCATGATCTTCGAAGGTCCGACCCGTGGCCTCCTCGGCTACCGCGGCGTCTTCGTGGTCGACACCCGCGGCGACGGCATCATGGCGAGCCGCGTGACTGGCTTCCAGCCGTACGCTGGCCCGATCGAGAAGAAGCCGACCGGTTCCATGGTTTCTATGGCTACCGGCAAGGCGCTCGGCTACTCGCTGTGGAACCTGCAGGATCGCGGCGTGCTCTACATCACCCCGGCGACCGAGGTGTACGAGGGTCAGGTCATCGGCAACACCGCCAAGGGCGACGAGATGATGGTCAACCCAACCAAGGGCAAGGCCATGTCGAACGTCCGTTCTTCCGGCAACGACGAGGCGCTCGTGCTCTTCCCGGCCCTCGAGATGACCATCGAGCGCGGCCTCGAGACCATGACCGAGGACGAGCTCCTCGAGGTGACCCCGGCCGAGATTCGCCTGCGCAAGCGCTACCTCACCGAGACCGATCGGGCCAAGGCGAAGCGCGGCGACATCAAGTAGCCGACAGGTTTCAGAAAATAAAAGGGCGGCGCGCAGTGATGCGCGCCGCCTGTTTTTTGCCTTGCGACTCACTTGTCGTCGTAAGGACCTGTCACACCGTGAAGCACCGTGTCGAGGATGGTGCGGTCTCGACGAGGGCTTTCCGGCCACATCATCAAGGCGAACATGACGCCGCGACCGCCGAGAGCCGCGAGGGCACCTGTTTCGACCAGAAGCCGAAGGTAGCCTTCGTCTCCGCTGAGGACCCGAACACCTCCCAGAAAGGAGAGGCTGACCTTGAAGGTCTCCGGATCGCGAACGAAGTCGGCAATCCCCGTAGGCATAATGAAGGCGAAGAACGAGAGCGCCGGCACGAGGATAACCCCGAGCGACAGCATCGCAATCCACCCGATCACGTAAACCACGCGAGATTTTGGCGCGGGCGCGCGGTGCCCTCCGAAGATCACGGTGAGCCCGTAGTAGAGGGCTAACAGCGCCGTGAAGGCAGAGGTGACGACGGCGATATACCAGCAAGGCCAGTATAGGTTTTGGAGTAGTTGAATGAGCATAGGCTTAAATAGTAGCATATTTATGCTACTTAGTCAAATAACGCCGGGCTCGGCGCGTCGGCTAGCTCAGGTCGACGCTCGCGCCGTTTTGGATCAGCTCGAAGGTGAGGTTGGGGAGCGCGAGCGGCTCGGAAGAAACCAGGGAAAAGCTTGCCGCCTGCGCCCGGAACAGCCCGTAGTAGCCCTCGAGTCCGAGCGCTTCGGCGTCGGGGGTCATTTCGTTCCAGTCGCGCCAGACGCGAATTTTCTTGCCGTCGGTTAGCAGAAAGTTCATGGCACGGTACTCGCCCTGCCGGGTCTCGTTTTTCAGCGCCTCGACGGCTTCGAAAATGTCGCCGCCGCGGCTAACGGCTTCGCGGAAAAAACGCAGCGAATCGCTCGGCCCGTCGCAGCCGCCGCGTCCGCCCATCGAGCCGTTGTGCGCGAAGGCAGCATTGTCGCCGAGGAACGGCTGCGCGTTGCCGGCGTCCTTGGCGCCGGCGGACGCCTTGCGCAGGTGCGCGATGACCGCGTCTGGGGCCGCCGCCGCGCACGCGGCTACGGTAGCCTCGAAGAGCGGGTCTTCGTCGGCCGGCTTCGCCGATCGAACGTAGATGACCGCGGCGCCGTCTCGGAAGGCGGCGATGCCCCAACCGTCGCGGTGACCGGCTGGAATGCCGTTCGGCACGCGGCCGGTCGCGGCGAGCCCGCGGAGCGCCCGCAGCGAATCGGCTAGGGCGGCGACGTCCTGTTCCGGTTGGCGGCTCTTCCAGGCGAGCAGTCTGCACATACGTGGTGAAGAGCATGACACGGACCAGCGGCAAAAGAAAAGTCCGCCGGCTCTGGGCCGGCGGACGTAGATCCTCAGGCGGGCGGCAAAACTGGTCCCGTGACCGTGTCCGATGCGCCGTGAATCTTCACGTTCGGCCGCGCGTTCCAGCTGCCGCCGAGCGGCTCGTACCGGCGCGCCGACGGGTCCCAGGCGTACAGCACGCGCCGAATCATCTTGAGCCCGTCGCCGTCCGGAGACGCCTCTGGTTCGTAGAAGGGCTGCACGTAGCGCGCCTGCCCGGCCAGGACGGCGCGGGCAACCCTTTGCCGCTTGTCGAAGCCCGCGCCGCGTCGGTCTGGGTGGTAGAGCGTCACGCCGCGCGAGCCGCAGCCTTGGGCAGGCTTGAGGACGAACGGGACGTCGTAGTCGAGCGACTCTTCGCCCGAAACTTCCCTCCACAGCCCGAGCGCTACGCCGTACGACTTATCGCCCTCGCGCGAGACGGTCGAGATAGACCGGCTCTCGAGGTGGGCGAGCCCTTCTTCGCCGAGCGCGCAGCGAACCAGCAGGGCGGCGTCTGGGCCGGGTGTCCCGCCGACGCGCACGGCGTCGAACGCGCCGGGCGCCGCCTCGGGCAGCAGCGAGTCATCGCAGGTCTCTCGCCGCGGCTCGGTCACGAAGATTTCTACCGGACGGCCGACCGCCTCGCGTATCCCGTCCATCCGCCGGCGGAGACGCTCGGCGAAACCCGGGCAGACCACCGAGTTTAGCCCGAGCCCCGCCGGCCGGTCTTCGACTTCGAACACGCGCGGCAGGCCGTCTGGCCCGAGCACGTAGTCGAAACGTATCAGGGCTGACGGCGCGCCGAGCTTGGCCCAGGCGAGCGTCTCTGGTTCTCGGGGGAAGGCGCCAATCCATCGCCCCGCAATTTCCGACAGGGCCGACGATTCGCGCTGGCTCATGGTTACCGTTGTCTGGCTGGTCTCGACGACCCATTTTCCGATTCTTATTTGCGTTCTCATTTTGTTTTCAGTTTTTGATGTTCTGTTCGTTCTCGACCTCCCAAAGGAAAACCGCCGGCGCGCTGGCGCCGGCGGTTCGTCTCCTCGTGTCGATTGGCTAGCGTTTACCCTCGCAGAGAAGAAGAGCCGTCGGCGTCAGCGCCGGCGGTAAGAAGGTGATACCAAGCCTGGGAAAACTGTCTCATGCAGGCCAAATCTAGCGCGTCTCTGCCGCGGCGGCAAGGCTCAAATTTTCGCCTTTCCTGTGGCGGCTTTCTATTTTCCGGAACGTATGCCCCAAGGGGTGTCTGTCGTGTATGCTCGGCGCGTGAACCACGACGATTTCGCCCGGCTGGTGGCCGAAGAGTACCCGCGCGCGGTGCCGGAAAAATTTTTGCCGCTGGTTAAGAACTGCGCCGTTTTGGTAGAGGACGACCCCGAAGGCGAGCTCTTGGACGAAATGGGCGTACCGGAAGACGGCACCGTGCTCGGCCTCTACCGCGGCGTGCCGCTGTCGGAGCGGGGGTCTGACTACGGCGTCGCGGGGGAGCTGCCCGACACCGTCACGCTTTACCGGCTGCCGATTCTGGACGAAGCCGAAGACTCCGGCGGCGGGGAAGACGAGATTCGCCGCGTCATTCGCGAGACCATCTGGCACGAGGTGGCGCACCACTTCGGCCTCGACGAAGACGCCGTGATGAAGATGGAGGAAGAGAAGGGGTGGCGACTGCCCGAGGCGTAGCGGTATGGCTCTGGGCGCAAAAGAAAAGCCGCGCGTGGTTCGCACGGCGCGTCGGTCACATGGCCCCGAGGTCTCCCGGGTCTTTCCAATCATCTGGCGTGATGTACGCCGAGAAGATGGGGCCGACAATGCCGGGCCGGGTAGCGGCGACGATGGCTGGTCCGTCGAGGATGAATTCGATCGGCGGCTCTTCACGCATGACGCAGGTCGCGTAGGCGACGCCCCCGGTCGCCACCTTGGCGCGGGCTCCCAAGCGGTTCATGCCGAACTTGGTCTCCTGAAATCCGCTCTCCATGATGACCTTTCCGGGCACCGAGAGATCGGCAATCCAATCGAGCGCGCGTTCCTCGTGGAAGCTGACGAGAGGCGCAACCAAAGTGCCCCTGTCGCCGTTTTTCTTTCCGGCCGACTTGACCAGCTTGGCGGCTGCTTCCGCGGCGGCGATGTCGTCTGCTGGCGTCTCGTCGGTCTTCTGGATCAATAAGACGTCGCCGTTCTCGGTCTGGATGCGGACGATCGGACTCTTGCCGCCGATGACGGTGACGCCGCAGCCTCTGCCAGACAGGCGGAAGCCGGCATACTTTTTCCCCGTAGACGCGTCCGCCACTTCGGCTTCCTCTCCCGGCTTTTTCCAGGTGAACTTTACGTCGAGAATCGAGAGCGCGCCGAAGCGGTCTTTCTTTAGCGGGCTGAAGCGAGACGAGAAGCGGCGCTCCTCGAGGATGCGGTTGAGGACGCGGTGATCGTCGCTGGCCCAGCGCTCGAGCTCCGGAATCTTTTCGATCTCCTCTCTCGTCGGGTTGAGCGCCAGCGCGCGGCGCTGCTTGCGGATGCCGACCGCGGCTCGCCAGTCGCGGTAGCGCGTGCCGCTCTTATCGTTCGCCGCCAGGAGGCAGCCGCCCATGCCGAGCGGATTGTAGGTCTTTGCCATAGTATTTAGTTCTATTCGGTTTTAGGTTTCTTTGCTCCGGTCTTTTGTCCGGTTCGCGCAAACTTCTACAACCTTCCGCGCGGCGTGGCAATGGATGCCCGCCACAGAGGATTTACGCCTAAAAGAAAAGCCGCGCTCGTGCGCGGCTACGGGGCTCAGTCGAGGTCGTCCGGATCGATGAACGATTCGGGGCCGATGTAAGCAGAGAACACGGGCGTCTCCACGCCCGGGCGTTCGATGACGAGCAGGAACGGCCCTTTGACGATGATCTCTTCGCGGGTTTCCGGGAGTGACCGCTCGAGCACCATTCCGGTCGCCACCTGGGCGCGAGCGCCGCGGTGGTTCATGCGGAATCGGGTTTCTTGGAAGCCGGACTGGACCACGGCTTTCCCAGGAATCTCGAGGCCGACAGCCCAGTCAAGCTGGCGGCTTTCGTGGAGCGACACGCACGGCGCGATCAGGTTCGCCTCTCTGCGCGTGCCGCTTCTCGAGAGTGCGCCGAGGAGCGTTTCCGCCAAGAGCGCGGCCTCGAAATCGTTCTCCGGTTCGGGGCCGCCTTGGTGAATCCACAGAACGTCTCCGCTCTTGGTTTCGATTCGCGCGGCGACACCTCCGAGGCCTTTGCCGCGGACCGCGGTTACGCCCGACCCTTCGCCCTCAAGCCGGAACCCGGGGTAGGTGGTGTCGCCATTTTCTATGGCGACCCTGAAACCCTCCTCGAGCCACTCGACCAGCAGGTCGAGAATCGAGAGGGCGCCGAAGCGGCCTGGCGGAATAGGGTCGAAGCGCGAGCTGAAGCCGCGTTCCTGGAGGATCTTGTTCAGCGGCTCGGCGTCTTGGTCGACCCAGCGCTCGAGCTCGGGAAATTTCCCGATGTCTGCCTGCGCTGGTAGGAGCCCGAGCGCCGTCCCTTGATCTTCGGTCGACCCTTCCCACAGGGAAAAGGAGGCGTGGACGTATTCGCTGATTGCCAGAAGGCACGAGGCGAACGTTAGCGGATTGAATGTTCTTGTCATTTTTTCGGTTTTTAGGTTCTCCGGCGGTGTGCCGGCTCGCGCTAACTTCTACGTCATTAATTTTGTTTAGTCAATTTAACGCGACCGGCTTGCTACAATGGCCGAATACCAAAAATGACCATCGGGCAGCACCTCGTCGCCGCGGTTACCGACCAGTTCGTGCTGGGCGGAATTCTGCTGCTCTTGGCTCTTCACCTGGCGCACACCCGAACGTGGCGCGGCGCGCTGCGCCTGCTCGCGGTTGTGACGGTTGCCTGGGTGGCGGCGCACGCGCTCAAGCTGCTGGTCGGCGACCCGCGGCCAGCTGGCGGCGCCGTCGACACGTGGGGGAGCGGCTGGCCGTCTGGGCACGCCGCGGTTGCCGCCGCCGCGGCGCTGTCTCTCTGGGGTTCGCTCTCGCCGGGGGCCCGCACGCGGCCTGGCCGCGCGGCTCTCTGCGCCGGCCTGGTCGCGCTCGCGCTCTCCGTTGCCTGGACGCGCCTCTACCTCGGGGTGCACGACCTAGGTGACGTGGTGGGCGGCCTCGCGGTCGGCCTCCTGGTTGGCTACTCTCTGCGCGCGCGGCGCTAGCGTCGCGCGTCGGCGGCGGATTCTTTTCAATTTTATTTTTATGTGGTACAGTGAGCCGCTAAGCTCACTCACAACCCAATAGTCCTGAATGAATAGAAAACAAACACAAAACGCCGGCGCGAGCCGGCGGCTCTTCCTGGAATGGCTACGGCCGTTCCGCGGGCAAATAGCCATGCACCTCGGCACGCTCATCCTGGTCACCGCCATCACCGCCACCGTGCCGTACTTTACCGGCGCGCTCGCGGGGTGCGTGGCCGCGGGCGACGCCGCGGGCGCCTACCGAAACATCGCCTACGCCGCGGGCGCTACCCTCGTCTGCCAGGTTCTCTGGTTTACCTGGTGGCGCCGCGACCTCCGGTGCTTCGAGCGCGAGCTGCCGCGTACCATCGAGAAACTCGGCCTGGATATGGTCGCGCGGTTCTCGCTCGGCCAGT
>JBILMG010000046.1:0-5055 GCA_044375695.1 Minisyncoccia bacterium
ACCTCCTGCAGATTGGCGCCGAGGCCAAGCGCCGCTCGCACGCCGTGCTCGACGTGCTGCGCAAGGCAAAAATTCCGTGCGCGCACTCTCTCGACTGCGACAAGCTCTCTATCCAGCTGTCCGTTGCGCGCAAGTTCGGTCACCCGTACGCTATCGTCATGGGCGCCCGCGAGGCGCTCGACGGGACGGTCATCGTGCGCGACGCCGACAGCCGCAACCAGTCGCTGGTCAAGGTAGCCGATCTGCCGAAGGTGCTCCGCGACATGGAAACCCGAGACCTGGCGGTGGCCAAGGCGGCCGCCAAAGGCGCCGGAAAACCTAGCAAAAGCTAGCCGTTGCGCCGTTTTAGAAAGCGTGATAACTTCTGTCCCCGCATATGGCTGTAAACGTTGAAGTCCTCCGGGGCAAAATCGAATCGAACGCGAGCGTCCTCAAGCGCTTCTCCCGCCGCGTCCAGGAATCTGGCGTCGTGGTTCGCCTTAAAGGCGAGCGCTGGCTGGAGCGCGAGAAGTCTCGCAACCACCGCCGCACCAAGAAGCTCGGCTCTATCGCTCGCAAGACCGAGCGCGAGAAGCTGATCAAGCTCGGCAAGATTAAGGTCACCCCGCGCGGCCCGCGCCGCTAGGCCCAAAAGACCGTGGTTGAGGTTACGGCCACTACCAAGCGAAACGCCCCGGTCGGGGCGGTTCGCGTTTCGGAGATTGCCGACGCGCTGCTCGGCAGCCGGTACGAGCTCTCCGTCTCTTTTGTGGGGCGACGGCGCGCCAAAGCCGCCAATATCGCCACCCGCGGCAAGACCTACACCCCGAACGTGCTCTCGTTCCCAATTTCCAAAACCGAGGGGGAAATTTTGATTTGCCAGGACCTTCTGGACCGCGAGCGCCGCGCCTTCGGCCTGCCGTCCCGCGCCGCCGCCGCCCTTTTCCTTATCGTCCACGGCTGCCTGCACCTGAAGGGTATGGACCACGGGCCCAAAATGGAGGCGATCGAAGACCGGTGGATTGAGCGGCTCGGGAGTTAATTTTTGACAGAATGATTTATTTGTATTAAATAAATCATCTGCATGAACACTCAAAACTTAATAGTCACCCCATTACGACAAGCCTCCGCCTTCAAATCTTACGCGAGCACCCGAGCATCGACGTTAGCTAGGCTCGCGGCCGGGAACGGCCACTCTCCCGAAATCGTTCTCGGCGTCGCGGCCAACTTTTACGGCGCGGCAGAGGTGCTACGCCTCGTCGCCGGAAAACTTGCCGAACAGGTTCGCGAAGCCGAAAAATCGATCCCCCTCCTCACGCCCCTAGGCGATGTTGGCAGGGCTCGCGCGTTCGCCGTAAACCGCACCGCCAGAAGGCTCGATGTGTTTCTCGCCCTACTCGAAACCACCGAAGAGGATGAGCGCCTGCGCCTCAAAGAAAAGACCTTAGCCAAAACCGTCGAGAAGCTGATGCCCGTCGCCAAGAGCGGCGAGCGCGGCCAATCCCGCAGGGAGTGGCTAGAGTTCATCACCCGATCTCCGGCAATTTTCGAGACAGTTTTCACGCGCGCGCTCATAGCGTCCCGCGAGCTAGCCATCCCCCGGCAAGAGGTCGAGACGGTCGTCGCCGCCGCGCTCCAGAATTTCTCGCGAAAAATCGGCGTGGCGCCGACGAAGCTGCGCGGCCGGGAACGAACAGTCGCGATAAGGCCCATCGGCTCGGCGAGGATCCGAGGTCCCAGGCTCGAGCTAATCGGGGTAAACGCCGAAGGCCGCAGCTTCCAAGACACGTTCTCGCAGGCGTTCTTTCCAGCCGGCACGACACTCGTGGTTAATGCTGGGTCTCTCCCGTAGCTAATCCTGCCGCCCCTCCGCGCGAGGGGCTTTTCTTTTCCCCAACTCTGAAAAGGCCAATAAATCAAAGGGCGTTACAATGGCCCCCATGAGTCACGCCGTAGGCATCGATATTGGCACCCGCGAGGTGAAGGTCATCGTGGCCGAACGCGGCGAACGCGGCGAGCTGCCTAAGGTTATCGCCGCTGGCCGCGCCGAGTCTTCGGGCGTGCGCCACGGCTTCGTCACCAACATCCCCGAGGCAACCCGCGCGATCGCCCGAGCCGTGCGCATCGCCGAGCGCGCCCTCGGCAGCCGCATCGACCGCGCGTACCTTTCCGTCGGCGGCGCGGGCCTCGGGTCCGCCACCTCGACCGGCGCGGCGATGATTTCCCGGGCTGACGGCGAGATCACCGAGCTCGACCAGAAGCGCGCCGCCGACGAGGCGGAGCGCGCCATCCCGAACCCGCTCTCGCAGAACCGCAAAATCGTGCACATGGTGCCGCTCGAGCACCGCATCGACGGCCGCAAGGTGCTCGGCGACCCAATCGGCATGAAGGGCGTGCGCCTAGAGTCTAAATGTCTCTTCGTCACGTCTGTGGCGCGGCACGTCGACGATGCCCTCGAGGCGCTCGAGGGTGCCGGCGTCGAGGCGGCGGACGCCATGGCCGCACCGTTCGCCGCGGCCCTCGTGTCGGTGGCCCCGCCGCAGCGCGTCGCCGGCTGCGCGCTGGTGAACGTCGGCGCGGAAACGACAACCGTCGCGGTCTACGAAGACGGCGCGCCGATTTCCATCGAATCTTTCCCCGTGGGCGCGTCGTCGATCACCAACGACGTGGCGCTGGCGCTCCGCATCAGCCTCGAGGAAGCCGAGGCGGTCCGGCGCAACCCGACGAGCCTCGGGTCTTCGGCGCGACGCGTTCTTGACGAGGCGGTCTCGGCGCGCGCCACCGACATTCTCGACCTAGTGGACGGCCACCTGCGACGCCTGGGACGTTCCGGCCTTCTGCCGGCGGGTGCCATTTTCGTCGGCGGCGGCTCGGCTATCCCGAACCTGGCCGAGCTGGCCAAAGATCACCTGCGCCTTCCCGCCCGTGTGGCCTCAATCCCGTGGGGTGCCGGCGTGACGCCGATTGCCGGGCAGGACCCGCTCCCAGAAGCCGCCTGGGCCGTCGCCTACGGCCTGGCGTCGTTCGGCCTCTCCGCCGACGGCGACGGGCGGGTAACGGGCGGCAACACGCTCCTGGAGGCTTCCAAGCGGGGTCTGCAGCGCCTCGGGCGCAGCCTGCGCCAGTTCCTGCCGTAGCCGAAAAACCGCGGCCCCTGCCGGGGCTTGCACCAACGTGGTAACATCTGCCCCGCAGCTTTAGTTTACAAGCGCCCTAAGGGAAATCCTGTGCCGCAAATCAAGCCAGAAGTCGAAACTTTCGCCCGCATCCGCGTCGTCGGCGTGGGAGGTTCGGGCAAGAACGCCACGAACCACATGATCAACTCCAAGGTGAAGGGGTCTGATTTCGTCGCGGTCAACACCGACGCCCAGGATCTTCACCACTCCCTCGCCAAGAAGAAAATTCACATCGGCAAGAACCTCACCCAAGGCCTCGGCACCGGCATGAACCCGGAGATGGGCCGCAAGGCAATCGAAGAGACCAAGGAGGAGGTGCAGGAGGCGCTCAAGGGCGCAGAGATGGTGTTCATCGCCTGTGGCCTCGGCGGCGGCACCGGCTCTGGCGCGGCGCCGGTCGTGGCGCGCATCGCGAAGGAAGCCGGCGCGCTCACCGTCGCGGTTGTGACCAAGCCGTTCTTCTTCGAGGGTCGGCAGCGCGGCAAGATCGCCGAAGAGGCGCTCGAGGCGCTCCGCCGCGAAGTTGACGCCATTATCGTCATCCCGAACGACCGACTGCTCGCGAACATCTCGAAGGAGACGACCGCCAAGTCGGCCTTCGGCATGTGCGACGACGTGCTCAAGTCGGCCGTCGAAGGCATCTCGGACCTCATCACCACGCCGGGTATCATCAACATCGACTTCGCGGACATTAAGTCCGTCATGAAGGGCGCCGGGTCCGCGCTCATGGGCATCGGCGTCGCCTCGGGCGAGAACCGCGCGACCGAAGCCGCCAAGCTCGCCATTTCCTCCCCGCTGCTCGACATCTCGATCAACGGCGCGAAGGGCGTGCTCTTCTCGATTGCCGGCGGCGACGACCTCGGCATGTACGAGATTCAGGATGCGGCCAAGACCATCACCGAATCCGTCGATCCGGACGCCCGCATCATCTTCGGAACGATTCGCGACGAGAACCTCAAGAAGGGCGAGGTCAAAATCACCATCATCGCGTCTGGCTTCCCCGAGGGGCAGCTTCCGAACGTGCGCCGCGGCGCCTCTTCGGCCGACGAAGGTCAGAGCCGCATCGTCAACCGCGTGCAGGCGCCGGCCGAGGTTCCCGCCGCTCCGACGCCGACCCAGCAGGTCGAGCGCGCGTCGGAAACCCGCAGCGTAGACGCTGACGCCAAAGCTCCCAGCGAAGGCGCCGATGAGGACGAGTGGTCGGCCGTGCCCGCGTTCCTGCGCCGCTCTAAGCTCAAGTAGCGACTCTCGAGCTACCGCAGAGACGACAGACGGATGCGAAAACGGGTCTCGCGTAGCCGACGGTGTACGCATGTACTCCGAGGCGCGGCGGACCCGTTTGCGCGCCGAATGGAGTCTCCCGCACTACCAAGGTAAAATATTCCCTCATGAAAGACCTCATCATCGTTGGCGGCGGACCCGCGGCCGTCTCGGCCGGCGTCTACGCCTCGCGCAAGAAGCTCGAGACCACCCTCATCGCCAAGGAGTTTGGCGGCCAGAGCAAGGTATCTGACTCTATCGAGAACTGGATTGGCACCGTCACGATTTCCGGTACCGATTTGGCGAAGTCGCTCGAGGCGCACCTGGATGCCTACGCCGCGCCGTCGGTTGAGGTCTGGAAGAACGAAACCGTTAGCGCCGTCGAGAAAGTTGAAGGCGGCTTCCGCGCGACGACCGCTTCGGGCAAAACCGTCGAGGCGAAGGCCGTGATCATCGCGGCCGGATCTGCGCGCCGCAAGCTCTCGGTGCCGGGCGCCGATAAGTTCGAGCACAAAGGCCTCACGTACTGCGCCTCGTGCGACGGCCCCATCTTCACCGGTCAGGACGTCGCCGTCATTGGCGGCGGGAACGCCGGCTTTGAGACCGCCGCGCAGCTCTTGGCCTACGCCAAGTCGGTGAC
>JBILMG010000014.1:0-18653 GCA_044375695.1 Minisyncoccia bacterium
CCTTTGGGGGGGCGTTTTGTGCGCTTGGCGGGGGGGCCACCATGGGGTGGCCCGACGCTCCTTTTAGATTACGGGCCCAGCCAGTCTCCGGCGGACCAGACGCGGCAGGTGTGGCCCGAAGTAATAATGAAGAAGTAACAGGTAATAAGTTCGGGCGGGGGAGAGAAAAAGAAAAAAGCCTCGTGGCTTCGTCTTGATTTACCCTGCGTCGGCGGCGACCGCGTCGCGGCGATCCGCGAGCCACTAAAACGGGACGGCCTCCCGTTCCGGGTTCTGAGGCGTCTGGCTCGGTGCTGGATTGGGTACCGGGGGGGGTAAGGAGACAATGGCTAGAAAAGGAAAAGCTCGCCCGGAAAGGCGAGCTCGCGTATTTGCGTCAGGGCTAGGCCGCCGCGGCGTCTTGCTGACGCCAGGCGCGGTGCTTCTCGAGCAGCGCGGTGATTTCCGCGAGGCGGTAGGTGACGCTCGTTCCTTTTGGGAGCTCGCCGGTGACGGCGAATTCGAGGTTGCGCGAATCGGCTGCCTCCGCGAACTCGTCGAGCGCTTCCCATCTGAGTTCGTTCGGCAAGGGAGTCTCGCCGAAGATTTCTCGCAGCTCGGTGACCATCTTGCAGACGCCCGCCTCGCCCGAAGCCGCGACGGTCAGCGGCTGGCTAAGCAGCACGATGTGCGCGTCCGTGCGCAGCGTGTATGTGCGCTTGGTCTGGCCGTTGCGAATGCGGCGTCCGGGGCCTGGCCAAAACTCTACGGTAACCGAGAGCCGCGGCCAGCTTTCGGCGATCATTTTTTGAAGCTCTGCGGCGGTGATGGGGGTGCTTATGTATCGGAGGGAGGTGCTCATGGGTTCTTCAAGACGCTACGTATTTTTAATGAATAAGTCAAGAATAGCCGGCCCCGATTGGGCCGTCCTCCCCGCTAGATTTAGCGCCTCAGGCAGGCTAGTATCGTCGCTACCTATGGACCGCATCCGCAACTTCAGCATCATCGCGCACATCGACCACGGCAAGTCGACCTTGGCCGACCGCATGCTCGAGATCACCGGCACCGTCGAGCGCCGGAAGATGGTCGCGCAGGTCCTCGACTCGATGGAGCTCGAGCGCGAGAAGGGAATCACCATCAAGATGCGCCCGGTCCGCATGGACTACGAGCACCAGGGCAAGAAGTGGCAGCTCAACCTCATCGACACGCCGGGGCACATCGACTTCTCGTACGAGGTGTCTCGCGCGCTCAAGGCGGTGGAGGGCGCGGTGCTCCTGGTCGACGCCACCCAGGGCGTGCAGGCGCAGACTCTCACCACGCTGCGCGCCGCCCGCGACGCGGGCCTCGTGATCCTGGGCGCCGTCTCCAAGTGCGACTCGCCGATCGCGCGCCCCGACGAGGTGAAGCAGGAAGTCGCCAAGCTCCTCGGCTGCGACGTCTCCGAGGTTATGGAGACCTCCGGCAAGACCGGCGCCGGCGTCGCGGAGCTCCTCAACCGCCTCATCGAGAAGGTGCCGCCTCCCAAAGAGGAAATGCCGAACTCTAATTCGCTGCGCGCCCTCATTTTCGATTTCCAGTACAGCAACCACAAGGGCGTCATCGTCTACGTGCGCATCGTCGACGGCTCCGTAAAGAAAGGCGAGAAGCTGCACTTCTCGGTTTCGGGTCGCGATTTCTTCGCGCTCGAGGTGGGCATTTTCCGCCCCGACGAGGTTCCGGTAGACGAGCTGAAAGCGGGCGAGACCGGCTACATCGTCACCGGCGTGAAGGAGTCCGGCGTCGCCTCCGTCGGCGATACCGTCACCCAGGAGAAGCGGCCGCTCCCCGCGCTCGAGGGCTACTTCAGCCCGAAGCCGGTGGTGTGGGCCTCGGTCTACCCCGAGGACGCCGACCAGTTCGATGATCTCAAGATGGCGCTCGGCCGCCTGCGCCTCTCGGACTCGTCGCTGGCGTTCGAGGAAGAAACGTCGGGCACCCTGGGCCGCGGTTTCCGCCTGGGCTGCCTGGGACTGCTCCACCTCGAGATCATTACCGAGCGTCTCAAGCGCGAGTTCAACCTGGCGCTGGTGGTCGCCACGCCGTCGATTACGTACCACGTGAAGCTCAAGAACGGCGAGACCAAGATCGTCTACTCGGCGACGCTCTTTCCGGAGCACGGCCAGTACGAGACCTGCCAGGAGCCGTGGGTGAAGGCGCAGGTGCTCACCCCGGCCGACCTCACCGGCGCGGTGGTTAACCTCCTGCACGATCACGAGGCCGAGCTCGGCGACGTCGAGACCTGGGCCGACGGCCGCGTGTCCCTCACCGTCACCATGCCCCTGCGCGAGCTCATGCGTAACTTTTTCGACGAGCTCAAGTCGGCGACCTCCGGCTACGCCTCGCTCTCCTACGACATCGAAGGCCTGCGCGAGGCCGACGTGACCCGTATGGACATTCTGGTGGCCGATGAGCCGGTTGAGGCGTTCACCCGCGTCGTCGCCACCCGCCGCGCCCAAACCGAAGCCGAGAAGGCCGTGCAGCGCCTGCACGGCGTGCTCCCGAAACAGCTCTTCACCTGCAAGATTCAGGCGAAGGTGGACGGCCGCATCATCGCCTCCGAGACCTTGGCCGCCATGCGCAAGGACGTCACCGGCTACCTCTACGGCGGCGACATTACCCGAAAGATGAAGCTCCTCGAGAAGCAGAAGAAGGGCAAAAAGAAGATGGCCGAGCGCGGCAAGGGCAGCGTGAACATTCCACACGACGTCTTCCTTAAGATGGTTAAGGGGGAGCGAGGCTAAGCGTCTTCGTCCGGGGGATTTGGAAAACGAGAGCGGCGCCCCAGAGGGGCGCCGCTCTCGTCGGTCCGGGGTTCGCTAGAACAGCCCTGCCGCGGTGAGCCCGATCATGCCGAGAATGGTGATCGCGGAAATAATCTTGAAAATTGGGCGGACGATGGACTGGCCGCGTTTGGTGAAAAGCATGGTGGTAGGATTCTAGCTATCCGGGCGGCTTTGTCGAGCCGACGGCCACCAGAGACCACATGCGAGACGCCAGAGCCGATTTCGAGAAACGTCGCCGGATGCGTCGCGTCCTGGGGTCGCGCCTGCTGTCGCTGGTGCTCATCGGCCTAGCCTTTTTGGTCGGCCGCGCCGCCTGGGGCATGTTTCGGGCCTACGGCGAGGCTTCCACGGCTAAAGAGGAGGCCGAAGCCGAACTCGCCGAGCTCAACGCGAGCCTGGCCGCTGTGTCCGATGACGCCGCCGCGCTCAAAACTGCCTCAGGCGCCGAGAAGCGGCTGCGCGCCAGCCTCAACGTCGCCGCGCCGGGCGAAGAGGTCGTGGTGATTGTCCCGAGGGTTGCCACGGCTTCGGGCGAGGCCGCACCCAAAGAAACCTCAGCCTGGAACCTCTGGGGGCTGCTCGACTAGCCTGTTTCCGGCGGGTAGAATTATCCGGCTCTTACCAGATCTAACGGCCGCGAAATCCCATGAAGAAGGTTTCCATCTATTCGACCCCGTCCTGCCAGTACTGCAACATGACCAAGGAGTTCCTCGCGAGCCACAACGTCGAGTTCGTTAACCACGACGTTTCCCAGGATGCCGCGATGCGCGAAGAGATGATCGAGAAGTCTGGCCAGATGGGCGTTCCCGTCATCGATATCGAGGGTGACATCATCGTCGGTTTCGACCAGGAGAAGATTGCCGAGCTCCTCGGCCTCGACGCGGCCGCCGGCGCGGAGGCTTAAGGTCTGGATTTGCCGAAAAAGTACGGGCGCCCTCGCGGGCGCCCGTCCTTTTTCTTGCCTCGGGAAAAAACCGGCGGTAGGGTGCCGGCAAACGTTCGCGCGGCCAGAAGCCGCGCGCCAAAAATGAATATGAAAATAGCCTGGCTAACCGACACTCACCTTGATTCTGGCGACACAGATTCGGTCGAGCGAATCGCCGACCAAATTCGCGCCCAAAAACCCGACGCGCTGCTCCTCACCGGCGACATTGGGGTCGCGGAAACCTTCTCCCGCTGGGTTCTCTGGCTCGGTGACGCCGCCCCCAGCAAGCCGATCTACTTCGTCCTGGGCAACCACGACCTGTACGAGGGGTGGGCCGCTAACGCCCGCCTGTCGGCGAAATCGCTGACGGAAGGAAAGCCTCACGCGCGGTACCTGACCGCCGAAACTCAGCCGGTGATTCTCTCGCCCGAAGTCTGCCTCATCGGGCACGACGGCTGGGCCGACGGACGCCTCGGCTCCTACCTGTCGAGTCACACCAAGGACGCGAAGAAAATCTACGAGTTCGGCCACAAGAGCGAGCGCGAGCGCGGCGAACTCGCGGCGAAGTGGGCCGACGAATCTGCCGCGCATTTGCGGAAGATGCTCGCCGCGCTGCCGGAAGGCTGCCGCCGGGTCATTGTGGCTACCCACGTGCCGCCGTTCGTGGGCAATCACCCTACGGATAATCTCTGGCTGGCGCACATGGTTTCTGCTTCGGCTGGCGAGGCGCTGCGCGAGTTTGCCGACGCTAACCCTGCCGTCACGGTCGAGGTCTGCTGCGGCCACACGCACAGGGCCGACGTCTTCGCGGCGGCGCCAAACCTGACCATGTACGTTGGCCACCCGGCGCTCGCGGCGAAAAGCCCAATCGGGGTAATCAAAGTCTAATTCGCGGGCCCACGGCCCGCTTTTCTTTTTCTGTGGTCCCTTGTCTGGCAGGAACCGGTCACGAGTCACTAAGCCTCTTGGCGCTTCCTAAACATTCGTCAAAACGCCAAGAGTCTAAGTGCTCGCGACCCCGCCTCGCGGCCTCGCAGAGCCTCGGCATCGCTACGGCCTTCGATTCCTGACGCGAGCGGAGCAGTCCGCTCGCTCCGGGGGCACAAAAAGAAACGCCGCATCCGCGGCTAAGTTTCTATGGTGGTCACAAGTTCCCTCGCGCCGTCGCGCTCAGGACTCGCGACCCAGCCTCGCGGTTCGGCGCGGCGCCGAACATCGCTGCGGCCGGCACCAACTAAAAAAGTGGCGCAGGCCACTTTTTCTTAACGTTGGTGCCCCCGGCAGGAATCGAACCTGCATCGACTCGTTAGGAGTGAGCCGTTCTATCCATTGAACTACAGGGGCGGCGGGGGAGAGATTAGCACAGCGGCCCGCTTGGCTGCGACGCTTATCGCGGCTACAATCCCGGCGCTATGAACGCTGCCTGGCCAGACAAGGTAATCCGCGCGGTCGGCTCGACCGGTTCGCTCCTCGCGCACACCGCGGTGTTCGCGGGGTCGCTCGTGCTCATCCTCGCCGGCTTCGAGGCGGCGACCGTGATGCTCGTGCTCACCACCGCGGTCTCGCTCGAGGCAATCTACCTCTCCATTCTGATTCAGATGGCGCTCAACCGGCAAGCCGCCGCCCTCGCCGCCGTCCAGGAAGACGTGGACGAAATTCAGGAAGACGTCGAGGAGATCGGCGTGGACGTCGACGAGATTCAGAAGGACGTGGACGAAATCCAGGAAGATGTTGAAGAGATTGGCGAAGACGTGGGCGAAATCCAGAAGGACGTCGACGAGATTCAGAAGGACGTGGACGAAATCCAGGAAGATGTCGACGAGATTCAGGAGGAGGTCGTAGAGGACGACTCGGCTTCGACCGAGCCGACGCCGTCCATCGACGAAATCGAGGCCGATATTGCCCGCCTAGCTGACCGGGTTGCGGCGCTCCGCCGGGCTCGCTAGCCGGCCTTTTCTGGCTCGCGGCCGCGTGGTAACCTCTCTCCCGTGAGCCAGACCATTGAAGAGCAGCTGGCCTCGATTCGCGAGGAGCTCGAGACCCAAGGCAAAGCTATTCGCCGGATTGATCGGCGCATGCGCTACGCGACCTACGGCACGATTCTCAAGTGGGTCGTGTACGCGGGCGTCGCCCTCAGCGTCTTCGCCTGGCTCCAGCCGTACCTCGAGGCCATCATGGGGCTCGCCTCGAAGGTCGAGGGCACAGCCGGCGCCGTCTCGGGTTTCCGGGACAGCTGGGCGACGGCCTTCGAAGAGTTCATGAACACGTTCAAGTCCGAGCAGTAGACGGGAATTGCCGGGGTAGCTCAGTTGGTAGAGCATCCGCCTGAAGAGCGGGGGGTCACCAGTTCAAATCTGGTCCCCGGCACACAGAGAAAAAGTCCGGCGCCCCTCACGGGGCGCCGGACTTTTTCTCTGTGTGCCGACAATCAAGCAGACACAGACTCCCCGCCGTAGGCGGAATCGCTGTCTTTCCGGTCTTCTCTGAAAAAGAAAACCCGACCTTAGTCGGGGTTAGCTGCGCGGAATCAGCTGTTCGTCAGGGCCGTAGCAGGGCTCCATCAGCGGCATAACCAGCCGCGAGAACCGACCCCAGAGGAGCGCGGCGCTCTCGTTGAGCGCCTTGATGGCATCGGGAGGGCCTTCCGGATCAATGCTCCCGTGCTGTTCAATGGAGTCGAAACAGGCGCACAGGTCCACGGCCGCTCTCATGATGACCCGAATCTGGCCGACCCAGAGAAGAGCGTGCTCGCCCCATGGGGCGGGTTCGGCTCGCAGCGCTTCGGCGAACTCCGCTACAGCGGGGTACCCTGGCACCCTGCCTTCGCGTAGCTGGTCGGCGGCGGCGCCGACCATTGAGAAGCCTGCGTCCCGCACGAGCGGGGAGAATGAGCCGGTTCCCTGGGGAAGAGGCCTCACGTGGTAGGCGCGAATTTCTCGAGCCAGGTTTTCCGCCGCGTGAGCCAAGCTGAAGTAAGTTGAGTTGTGCATGTCGAAAGAAATGATAACACAATACTACATATCAGTCAACGCTAACGATCCGCTACTCCGGCTTCACGGAGAGCTTCGTCTTCCGCTCCTTGTCTACCTTCGGCATCACGATGGTGAGGAGGCCGTTCTTTTCCTTGGCGACAGCTTCCTCGATGTCGATTTCTGCCGGCAGCTCGATGACGCGCGAGAAGGCGCCCCAGTACAGCTCGCGAACAATGTGATCTTCGGAGGTCGAGAACGACTCCTCTTCGCGCGAGCCGCGGATGGTAACCGACTGGCGGCTGATCTGAATATCCAGGTTAGACGGGCGAACCCCCGCAACCATAGCGCGAAGAATTACCGAATCCGGGGTCTCGATGAGGTCGACGCCGAGCTCGCCCTCTTCGTCTTCGTGGGCTGAAATTGAAAGGCCGCGCGAGCCGCGGGGGTCGATGGCGTGCCGGCTCGGCTCCGGCTCGTACGCTGGAACTTCGGCCGCCGCCGCGCGTCGCGGAGCGGGCGCGTAATCATCCTCGGGGATATCGAGATCGTCCTCGTCGAGGCTGATGGCCCCGGTGAGGCGTTCGAAGAATGATCTGCGTTTCTTGGCCATAGGTTTAGTCGAGTTGCTTCTGCGCGCGCTCGCCGGACTCTACCCGCATCGCCTTCACCTTCTCGAGCGCCAGAATCGCGACGAGCGACACTGACCAGGCGATGGCGTAGGAGGCGGCGTTCTGCGCGTGGCTCTCGCCGCCAAAGATTATGAGGGCGTTGTAGGCGAGGTGCAAGAGCACCGCGAGCGCGAAGCCGCCGCTCCAGAGCAGGCGGCGCACCGTCGGGGTGGCGTAGCGTGCGAAGCCGCCAAAGACGCCCAGCATTGCCGCGATGGCCACGTGGAGCGTGGTGGCGCCAATGGCGCGGGTGCTGCTATTGGCCAACGCCGCAGCCGTCTGGACGTTATGGAAGAAGAGGTCGGCGAAGAGGTAGAGAAAATTTTCGGCCGCCGAGAAGCCGAGCGCCGCGGCGATGAGGTAGATGGCCGCGTCGATCGGTTCGTCGGATTCCCGGCGCGACAGGCCGCCGGAGTAGGCGGCGAGCACTTTCGCGACCTCTTCCACGAGCACCCAGACGGCGAGCGTGGCAAAGGTAGCTAGCGGCGCCCAGCGGGCAGCCTGCTCAATGTTGGCTCCGTGCAGAAAAACCTGCGAGGCGACCATCTGCACCACCATGGTCCCCGGGATGGTCACCACGCCGAGCAGGAAGGTGGTAAAGACGATGCGCCGCGGCTCTGGCCGCTCGCGGTCTTCGCGCAGCCAGAATGCCAGCCACACGAGGGCCGGCAAGAGGCCGCCAATGACGGCGGGTCCGAGCGCCGCCGAGAGCGCATCGGCGCGCGCGGGGTCGGTAATGGTTGCTATCAGTGAGCCCATTGCCGGGCAATTCTACCAGCCAGAGGACATCTTCTGGGTCGGCCAGCGCTCGCCCATGAGGAAAGTCTTCCTGGCCGGGTGATCGCGCCAAATTTCTTCGGTCACGAACGGGGCGAACGGGTGCAGCAGGCGCAGCAGGGTCTCGAGCGAGCGCAGGAGCATCGCCTGCGTCGACGGGCGTGACGGGTTAGCGGGGTCAGATAGGATTGGCTTCGTGGCCTCGAGGATTTCCGCCGCGAAGCGGTCCCAGGTGAAGGCGTAGAGCTTCTCGGACGCTAGGTGGTAGTGGAAGCGGGCCATCTCCGCGTCGATGTCCGCGACCAGCGCGTCTACCTCGGCCAGGTAGCCCTTGTCGGCTTCAGACCACGCCACGTCGCCGGTCGGCGCGCCGTCGGTATTCTCGTAGACGAAGCGGGCGATGTTCCAGAGCTTGTTGGCGAACTTGCGGTAGGCGCGGATCTTGTCCTCCGAGAAGTTGACGTCAGCGCCCGGGCCGTTGCCCACGATGAGCGCCAGGCGTAGCGGGTCGCCGCCGTGGGCTTCGGCTGCCACCAGCGGGTCGATGCCGTTCCCGAGCGATTTGGAAATCTTGCGGCCCTGCGCGTCGCGCACGATGCCGTGGAAGTAAACGGTGCGGAACGGCACCTCGCCCAGGAAGTAGCCGCTCATGAGGATCATGCGCGCCACCCAGAAGAAGATGATGTCGGCGCCGGTCTCGAGGACGCTGGTGGGGTGGTAGGTCTTGAGGTCCGCGGCGTCTTGGTTCGGCCAGCCGAGCGTCGAGAACGTCCACAGGCCCGACGAGAACCAGGTGTCGAGGGAATCCTCGTCCTGGGTCCAGCCGTCGCCTTCCGGTGCCTCTTCGCCGCAGTAAATTTCCTCGCCGCGGTACCAAACCGGAATGCGGTGGCCGTACCAAATCTGGCGGCTGATGCACCAGTCGCGGAGGTTCTTGATCCAGCTGTAGTAGACGCGCTCGAAGCGGTCGCCCGGCTTAATCTTGATGGCGCCAGACTCAACGGCCGCGAGCATCACCTGCTTGAGGGTGACCTGCTGCCCCGGGGTAAGGCCCGGGATAGCCTCGCCGTGGAGCGGGGCAGGAAGCGTGAACTCCTTGTTCACCGCGACGAACCACTGGCGCATGATCTGCGGCTCCACCATGCCGCTGGTGCGCTCGGCGGTGGCCACGTTGTGGGTGTAATCCTCCTCTTTGACGACGAGGCCTTTGGCGCGGAGCTTCTCGACAATCTTTTGGCGCGCCTCGGCAATCTTCATACCGGCGAACTCGCCCGCGACGGGCAGGAGCTTGCCGTACCTGTCGATAATGTGCTCCTTGTCGAGCTTGTGGCGCTCGGCGATCTCGAAGTCTACGACGGAGTGCCACGGCGTGATGGTCATCGCGCCCGTGCCGAATTCGGGGTCAATCGCCTCGTCCTTAATGACGGTCGCCGTGATTGGGCCGTTGATCCACTCCAGCTCGAACTGCTGGCCGTGCGCGTAGGCCGCGTACCGCGGGTCGTCCGGGTGCACGACGACGTACTTGTCGCCGAACTTGGTTTCCGGGCGGGCGGTGCCAATGACGAACGGGCCGTACTGGAACTGGTAGAACTTAGTCTTCTCCTCGGCGTAGACGATCTCGTCGTCGGAAATGGTGGTCTGGCCCTTCGGGTCCCAGTTCACAATGCGCTCGCCGCGGTAGATGAGCCCGTCGTCGAACATTTTCTTGAAGGCGACGCGCACGGCGTGGCTGCGCGCGTCGTCCAGGGTGAACGCCTCGCGCGACCAGTCCACGGTGGCGCCCATGGCCTTCACCTGGCTCACGATGGTGCCGCGGCTCTGCGTCACGTGCTCTGCGATTTTCGCGAGGAGCCCGTCGCGGCCAATGTCCTGTCGGCGAACGCCCTCTTTCGAAAGCTGCTTCTCGACGACCGCCTGGGTGGCGATAGCCGCGTGGTCCGTGCCCGGAATCCAGAGCGTCTTCTTGCCGGTCATGCGGGCGTGGCGAACCATGATGTCCTGGATCGCGAGCATGAGCGCGTGTCCTGTGTGGAGCACACCGGTCACGTTCGGGGGAGGGAGCACCATCGAGAAAGTCTCCGCGTCGGCGGCCGTGATGCCCGCCTCGACGCATTTGTCGGGGTTCGCGTAGCCGGAAGCCTCCCAGTCGGCCAGGATTTTCGGCTCGACGGCCTTGTGGTCGTAGGGCTTGAGGTACTTGTCGGGTAGCGCCATAAGTTCGCCAAATCTACGCGAAACAAGGTCAAAATCCAAGGCCGCCTTCACTTGCGGCCGGCGCGGCCGGTGCTAGTCTCGCCGCGAATGGACACTCTTCAAATCGATAAAAATTTTAGCCCGCTAGCCGCCATTGGCGTGCCGCTGATCCACAAGGAGACGGTGAACGTGCCGGGCTTCGTGCGCCCAGACTGGGCCTCGTTCGTTCGCGCGCCGCTCGTTGGGGGCGAGCGATCGGTTCGCGGCCCAGAGCTGCGCCGCCGCCTCGGCCACTGGCACCTGATGCCGGCGGCGGTGCTCGCCGCGCTGGTTGACCAGCCTGGCCAGGAACGTCTCGAGCGACACTTCCGGGAAACCGGCGGCACCTGGGCCGAGGCGCTCGGCACCGTTTACCACGGCCAGCTGTACGGCCCGTGGTCGCTCGACCTCGACTACGTGCTAATTGCCGCGCGTCGCCGAACGGGCAAATGGCACCTGTGGTTCCGGATGCTGGACGACCCGCGCGCCGAGTTTGACTACCCGGGCGTGCTCACCACCTAGAATCGGCTCCTCGAGCCGATTCTTTTCTATTTCTGGGCCTGGCCTAGCCGCCGCGAGCCATCGGCGCGCACGGCCTCGGGGTCGTCCGCGCCGGACGACAGGAAGCGAATGTAGCCCGCGAGCGCGACCATGGTCGCGTTGTCGGTGGCGAGCTCGGTTGGGGTAAAGACCGGCTCGGCGCCGACCTCGCGCGCCACCGCCTCGAGCCGGCCCCGAATGTAGGCGTTCGCGAAGACGCCGCCGCCGGCGATGATCGACTTGGGGCCGCGCTCGTCCGCCGCGCGTCGGGCTTTCGCCGAGAGCACGTCGCCGACCGACTCCTCGAACTCGCGCGCGACTACCAGGCGAAACTCTTCGGACACCGCGCCGCCGTTCTTGCGCGCCTCGTCGCGGAAGGCGTACAGCACCGCGGTCTTGAGGCCGGAAAGGGAAAAGTCCAGGTCATTCGAGCCGATCATTGGGCGGGGCAGCTTTAGTTCGGCGAACTCTTTGGGAGGGTTTGCACGCGCCTCGGCCGCCAGCTTCGAAATTTCGGGTCCGCCCGGGTAGGGGAGGCCGAGCACGCGGGCCGCCTTGTCGTAGGCTTCGCCGATGGCGTCGTCGCGCGTCTCGCCGATGACCTCCATCTGGTCCCACGAGGTGGCCCACACGAGCTCGGTGTGCCCGCCCGAGGCGAGCGCGCACAGCGCCGGGAACTCGACGGGCTCGCCGCGGCCAATCTGTGCGGCCGCGATGTGGCCAAGCATGTGATCGGCGCCTACCAGCGGAAGGTGCCAGACATTCGCCAGGCACTCGGCGACCGAAATGCCGACCCATAGCGCCGGCTCGAGGCCTGGGCCGCTGGTGACGGCAATTAGGTCAATCGCCGGCTTCGGGACGCGGCGCAGAAGCGCGAGTAGGCGCTCGGCCAGGTCGCCTTCGCGTGACAGGGTCTCGCGGCAGTACGCCTCTGCCTCGGCCGAAATTTCTGGAGCGTCGCCGTCGCCCGAAATCGGCTCGAGCGCCTTCGCCAGAACCGTCGCCATGTTCTTGCCGTGCTCGCGCTTCGCCATGGCGGGGAAGACGCCGCCGTACTCGGCGTGCAGCGCCGCCTGCGAGTGCACCACGTGCGAAATGGCCTCGGCCGAGAGGCTGTTCAGGTCGCCGGCGCAGTCCGCGACGGAGACAGCTGTCTCGTCGCAGGAAGTTTCGATCGCGAGGATTCTCACGCGGGGAACACTACCGTTCCGGGGCAAAAGCCGCAAAGCGAGCGTCGGCAGGCCTGCCTGGATATATTTGACTTTAAGCTAAAAAAGTAATATAATTATACACGAGCAGGCCTATCAAAACGCTTGCCCTAAGTGAAAGGCGATCCGCGTACCCTTACGCGTCTCGTGGCCCCCGTGCCCGCTTAGGTCCAACACCCAAATACAAATGCAAACCAATAACGCACCATCCCTCGTCTCGCGGTCCGTCCGTGAGCTCTACAGCCTCGCCTCTGGTGATGATGTCCAACCAGCCTACGTCGTGGCCGCTATGCGCCTCCGCGCCTACACCACGCTCCTCTGGGTTCCGGCCTTCATGCTCGCCAGGTTCTGCCTGACGGTCATGGCTATCGGGTCCTTCCTCTGCCGCCGCCTGATCTCTCCTTCCTACCGGAAGCAGATCAAGCAGCGCGGGCGTGACTACGGCTTCTGGCTGGAGCACAGAACCCTGAAGGCGGCTTTCGAATGGCTCGGGGAAATCCTCGACGGTCACCGAAACCGCTGGCACTACAGGAGCCTTGAGGAAATCGTCGGGCACCGTAAGGAGATGCTCAACTTCCTCAGAGACTTCCGTCTCCGCGAGAACGAGCGGCTCACTCCGCTCGCGTTCGAAGAGCGTCTCGAGTCTGTGGTTCTCGTGCAGTGCCGCCTGCAGCGTGAGCACAAGCGGTTCCCGGATGTCGCGAAAACATACGAGGACGCCGCGCGCAGCCTCTGCCAATGGCTTCACAACTCCGGCCTGCACCCCACCGACCCGCTCTACGTGTCGTGGGTGCGCTACATCAACTGCAAAGGTTCGGACCAATTGATGACCTTCTTCTTCGGTAAGGTCGATCAGCGCCCGCTCCCGCGCGTGCCGACGGCCCTTACCAAAGAAGACTACTGCCCGGCCGCCATCATCTGATGGTTTCCGCGTAGACAATCGAGGCCCGCCGTTCACTCGGCGGGCCTTTTTATTTTCTACCGTTCGCGCTCCAGCAGAATCTTTGCCCCGAGCGCCAATAGCACCGCGCCCATCACGCGGTCCAGCCAGTGGCCGAATTTTTGGTAGCGGCGCTGCACCGACGGCACCGTCAGGAACACCGCGACGAATGAGAACCAGAGCCCCGTAGCCACCGTCATCTCGGCGCCGTACAGAATTTTGATGGCGAGCGGCGTTTCCGGGGAGACGACCAGTGAGAACAGCGACAGGAAGAGCAGCGTCGCCTTCGGGTTAAGCGCGTTGGTCAGGAGGCCTTGCACCGCCGATTGGTAGGGCGAAACCGGTGCCGCGTCAGGCGCCGGCAAATCGGAGGCCGCGGCCTTCTGCGACAGGATTGCCCGCACGCCGATCCAGAGCAGGTAGCAGGCGCCGAGCGCCTTGACGACGTTGAACAGGAAAATGGAGCGCGAGATGACGAGCGCCACGCCCAGAAGCGAGTAGGTGGTGTGAATCACCATGCTGGCCGCTATCCCAATCGCGGTGAAGATGCCGTGCCGTCGTCCGCGCGATACCGAGTTCTTTACGACCACGATGAAGTCCGGGCCCGGCGAGACGACGGCCAGAAAGTGCACCAGGGCGACCGTGAAGAGTTCGGGTAGGTAGGAGAGCACCGGCGAATCTTAGCAAAAGAAAACCCGGCCCTAGGCCGGTTTTTTGAGGAGCGGGTTTCGCTGAGGCATGAGCGCGGGCCATTCTATTCCGGAGCCTGGGTGGCATCTGGCGAGATGCTCCTCGAGCGCGTCCGGTGGCCAGAACTTGATCCGCGCGTCACATAGAGTACAGGGCACCTCAATCGGGCTTACGAAGTAGGTGTAGGCAATTTTGCCTTCCGTGAGGAGGCTGACCGTGGGCGAGGTTAGCGTATCGATTGCGATGGGGTATCGGCCAGACCGAACTTGCGGCAGTCGATCCATCAGCTGAACCGAATGACTGGTTTCGGTGACGGTTTCCATTACCTGCGCCCGCACCGTGGCCCAGCCGCGCAGTATCGGCAGGAACGCCCGCGCGGAATCCGCCTCGAGCTGCCCGGCTTCCAGGGGTTCCATGATGTCGCGCGCCAGCCGCACCTGAAAGATCGGCGCTCCGGCGACAAGGTCTGACCGCGTGATCGGCCGGAAGTGCTCGCCGTCGGGCGCAATTTTCAAGAGATCTGAGATTGGTATTTGGGGAAGGATCTTCATACGCGCCTAGACAAGCACGCCGCGTCAGTCGGCCGCAACGGGATGCCTGGTGGCCCGCAAAAGAAAAGCCCCGCTGTCGCGGGGCGCCGATTAGAACGGGGCGGGGTACATCTCGCGGTACGCCGCCTTGAGCTCCTCGATTTGCGCGGGGTCTGTAACGCGCACGAAGCGCTCGACCGGCTGGCCGTTCTTTGTCGCCGGATCGTAGATCATCTCGAGCGGGCGCAGGTCAAAGGCCTTGCCGGCCTTGAACACGGCGGCTTCCGTGTAGAGCGGCTGGTACACCAGCATCGCGCGGTCGCGCGGCTGGCAGTCGCCCTCGGTGTGGTAGCCCACGCCGTGGAAGTAGTAGGCGTAGTCGCGCGTACCCTTAGCCGGGTCGTGCTTGTAGTGGTGGTAGAAGCCCGGCTCGGGCTGTCGGTCTGGAATTTGGAGAGCCATAGGCGGCGATTATAGCGCCAAAGTGTTCGGGAAAAGAAAACGCCAACCGGGAGGTCGGCGTTGGGGAAGTGAACTCAGATAGATCTCAGAAAAATGATGATCAGCGAGAGTCCGAAGGCGCTGCCAGACACGCTGGCGATCGCCATGAAGACATTGGAGATTCTGATGAGGTAGGACTTTCGCGTCTTTTCCGTTGTGCCAGATTTTTCCCACCTGGTGCCGAAAAAGGCGGCGATGACGAAGGAGAGGATGGCGATGAGGATCAGCCACAGGGACCAATCTGCCAGGAAGTCGACAATGAATTTCATGTTTGGGTATTTGAGGTTCTCGTAGCCGAAAAATTATTTAACACAAAATACTTTTTAAGTCAAATTAAGCGCGGCGTCCAAAAAACGTCGAAAAGCCAGGTTTCTCAAAGAAAATCTCCCGCTAGACGGGAGAGGTGAGGGCGGATGCTGTGGTAAAGATTCGGCCACAACTCTCCTCGCGCCGTCGCGCTCGGAGGTCGCGGCCCCGCCTCACGGCCCGTCGCAGCGCCGGGCATCGTTCCGGCTTTCGAATCCCTACGTAAACGTGCATCGGCACGTTTACTCACCGCCCACAAAAGGAAAGCCCGGCGCCAATTGGCGCCGGGCTTTCCTTTTGTGGGCGGTGAGGGATTCGAACCCCCGACATTCTCAACGTCAATGAGACGCTCTACCAACTGAGCTAACCGCCCGGACGTGGACGGGGAGGAATTTAACACACCTTTTCCTTGCCTGGAAGGGCATGCTAGATTGCCCCCGTCTGCCTTTTGGCCCTATCGTCTAACGGTTAGGACGCGACCCTTTCACGGTCGAAATCGGGGTTCGATTCCCCGTGGGGTCACAAAAATAGACCGCGCTTCCCGTGAGGGGGCGCGGTCTATTTTTGTGACCCCAAGCATCGGTGGCGACCCACCGATGCGTCGGGGAATCGAAAGCCGGATCGTTACGAGCCGTCGCGGCGAGTCGCGAGGCGGGGTCGCGAGTCCTGAGCGCGACGGCGCGAGGGAACTTGTGACCGATTCCCCGTGGGGCGGCCTCTCTGCTAGTACTTGTAATTATTTGTAAATAGGTTATTGTTACAACGAGCCAACTACGGGACCTGTCCCGTAGACCGGATGGAAAAGGCTGCTCAGGTTGCACGTGCCGGACACAGATGATTTCGTCGCGGAAAACCCGCACGAGAGCCCCGCCCGCCGAGGAAACTCGGCGGGCACTTTATTTGCCCCAAAAGAAAAGCCCCGCAGGTGCGGGGTTTGAATCAGAACACGTCGACGACCTTCGAGTCCATTTCGACCTCGAGTTCCTCTTCCTCGCTGTTTCGGAAGAGGAAGCAGACGTTGCCGTTCGTGCACCGAACCTCGACAAACTTGAAGGTCGCGTCACCCTCGAAGCCCCCGTCTTCTCGGTTGTTGTCGAGCAGGCATTTCTGATCGATCAGCAGCTCAATCACCTCCGGCGAGGAGAGCCTCTCCTTCAAGAGGGCAACCTGCTCCTCGGTAGAGCTGGGAATCTCCCCGGAGTCGAAGCGGATGCCGATGGGGGAGGAGAGCCAGGGGCGGTGCTCTGGCACGATTTGGTATAGCAGTAGGATTTTCATGGGAACAAGCTTGGTATACATATAAACATATATTTTATTAAAGTCAATAATCGGCTTGTTTGTATCGGGGACAGCCTTGGCCCTGCTAAAATTTATCCATGCCACCACTTCCACCGCTCGAAACTAACCCGACCCAGCCTGTGTCCGTCGCGGATTCGGCCGAAACCGTCGCCCCGTCTGCCGCGCCGCTACCGCCCGCGCCGACAGCTGCCGCAGCTGCCCTCAAAGACGTTTCCCTCACGTACGCTGCCATCAACCACTGGCTCACCGCCGCCTTCGCCATCCCGCTGATCGGAGGTGCCGCCTTCGTGCTCCTGGTGCTGCCGCCCCTAAGTCGCGTGCTTCCGGAAGGGTCTTTCACCATGCTGGCCATCCTTTCGGCGGTAGGCATTGGCCTCACCTGGATGGGCGTGTGGTACTCGGCCCGCTTCATCGGACGCTCCTACCGCGTCGCCGACCCGGTTGCCCTGGCGAATCGGGCGACCTTGGTTACGGCTCTCGTCGGCGGCGTCTGGCGCGTCTACGCGCTCTTCGGCGCCAACCTGCAGAACATTCTCATCAACCTGACAGGCTTTGCGGTCTCGCTCGCGGTCTTCTACCTCGCGAGCCGCCGCTACCTAAAGAAGAACGTTTAGGTAGTAGGTACAAGGCCAAAAGCGGCGCCCCTCGAGGGGCGCCGCTTTTGGTTGGCGACGCTGCGGTCGCCTACCGTCGCCGTCTATCCAGGAGCAGCTGCTGCACCACGCCCGCCACCACGTTCACCAGGAAGCCGAACAGCACGAAGCCCACGAAGCGCGTCGCGATGGCAATGGCTTTGCCGCCGGGCGTCACGACCACCTCCGGCACCAGCCCGCCGCCCAAGATCTCCGACGTTGCCCACATCGTGCCGGTGAAGGCGCCGCTAAAGGTCTGAGGCTCGACGATAAAGGCGGTCGTGCCAATTACCACGACAGCCGAGAAGAGCGTGGCCAGGTACACTCGGACGTTCTGGCTCACGATGCGCGCGTCGTTGTCGGAAATATTGATTTTCGCCGACTCCTCGATACGGGCTACCTTTGCCAACCGCGCCAGGCGAATGAAGCGGATCACGCGCAGCGCCCTCGCGGTCTTCAGGAAGGTCAGGTTGGTGAAGGCGAAGAAAGAGGGGAGGAACGAGAGCAGGTCGACGACGCCGTAGAGGCTGCGGACGTAGCGCCACGGGCGCTCCGCGCTCCAGACGCGCATCAGGTACTCGGCGGCGAAGACCGCGGCCAAAACATGCTCGAGCTCGTAGAGCCACGGGAACTTCTGCAGGCCCCAGGGCTCGGTTTCGAGCACCACCACTATGACGGCCACAACGGTCACCAGCAGCCCCGAAATATTGAAGAGGCGGAAGCTGGGGTACGACGGGTCTTCGAACGCGCGGCGAATTCGGGTGCGGAGGGACATGCCCTTTATTGTAGCGCGCTCTGCTGCGCCGGGTCAGCACGCCTGGGGACGCTCGATGGGTTTTTGTTATTTGACAATATGAATTTCTAATGTTAAATAGAAGTCCTATGGACCTTTTTAAAGATAAATTCAGCTCTCGTGAGCTCCGCCGGCAAGGGCCCGCCTTCGCGGGCGTTAAGTACAGATCATCCTGGCCGATCGCTACCAAGAAAGTGGCGCTATCGCTGGTCAACGTGCCCGCCAAAGACCTCCGCGAGCTCGACGAAATTCTGCGAGACCTCCTCCGAATCTCGGGGGCCGAGTACGTGCGCAAAGACGGAGATCCCGGCGGTCTCGCCTGGGCTACGAATGTGCACCTCACGGTCGCCGTCAGGTTGATCCAGGAGCTGAGCCTCGCTCAGATTGCCCGCGCCGTGTATCGCTCGGGCGGCGAGGCGGTCGAAACCCTGCGTCTAGCCTTTCGGATGAAGCTGCGCTCGGCCACGGGCTACATGCTCCGCCGCCTCTACGCCAACGAGACTGATCAGCGCCTCTTGGCCGACGTGCGGGCCGAGATGTACGCTCGCGGCCTCGAGCCGAGGACCCATCCGAACTTTCGGCGAAAGCTGAAGCGCGACCTTGCCCGTCTTGGTCAAGGTGGTAGCGACGACGCCTAAAGATGGAGACCTGTGTCGGCAAAGCAGCCGGCCCGCAACGCGGGCCGGCTTTTCTTTTTCAAAAATTGCCCGCGCTACTTCCGCGATTTGATCCAGAGGTACGCGTCCTCGAGCGCCTTCACGGCGTCGCCGGCGGCGATGTTGTTCTGGTGGTAGAGGCCGTCGGTGCAGTCGCCGGCGGCCCACACGCCCTCGACGCTC
>JBILMG010000047.1:0-5008 GCA_044375695.1 Minisyncoccia bacterium
ACGCCTCGACCTACGCGACCGCGCTCGAAACCTCCGAGCAGGTGGCGCTTCGCTGGGCCGAGGAGGCGCTCACCGCCCGCGCGCCCGAGGCGCCGTCTGCCTGGCTCGCGCGCGTCCGCGCGGTGACCGCCGGCGACATTCGCCGCGCCGCCAAGAAAACTTTTGCCGCGGGCAGGGCAAACCTCGCGCTGGTAGGCCCGTCCGGCGGCGAGTCATCCCTCGAGGCGACGCTCGTGGAAAGCCTCGGCTGAGCCGGTGGTAGAATTGCGCGGCATGAAAGAAAACCAGAGCCCCAGCATCACTTTCAATATTAGCGGCGACAGCCTGTTTAAGGTGGCGGCGTTCGCCGTTGCCGTCGCCGCCCTCTGGACCCTGCGCGACGTCGTCCTCGTCGTCCTCGCGGCGGTCATTATCGCCGCGGCCATCGATCCGATGGTGCGGGCTATGCAGAAGAGCCGCGTCCGCGTCCCGCGCACCCTCGCCGTGCTCGCCGTCTACCTCGTCGGCGCGGGCGGTTTCACCCTGCTCTCAACCCAGTTCGCGCCGACGTTCATCAGCGAGGCTAGGTCGCTCGCCGTCCGTCTCCCGGGCCTCCTGCAGAGCCTCGGCGAGACCGAAACCTTGGGCAGCCTGCCGGCGGTGCCGTCTTTCCTCGACAGCCTCGGCGCCGAGTTCGCCAAGGGCAACCTGCTCGCCTCGCTCGAGGGACCTGTCTCCGGCGCCACCTACAGCGTCTTTGCAACCGCCGCTACCGTGTTCGGCGGCCTGCTGTCGTTTGCCCTCGTCATCGTTCTCTCGTTCTACCTGGCGGCCCAGGAGCGCGGCGTCGAAAACTTCCTGCGCATCATTGTGCCGGTGCGCCACGAGGCGTACGTGCTCGACCTCTGGCGCCGCGCCCAGCGCAAGATTGGCCTCTGGATGCAGGGCCAGCTCATCTTGGGCGTCCTGGTCGGACTCATGACCTACCTGGCGCTCGTGCTCGTTGGCGCCCTGGTGGGGCAGGCGGTCCCGTCGCCGCTCATGCTCGCCCTCGTCGCCGGCGTCCTCGAGCTCGTGCCGGTCGTGGGTCCGATTCTCGCGGCGGTGCCGGCGGTCACCCTGTCTTTCTCGGCCGGCGGCAGCGCGCTCGGCCTCGCCGTGCTCGCCGTCTACGTGCTGATTCAGCAGTTCGAGAACAACCTGCTCCAGCCGCTGGTGGTCAAGAAGATTGTCGGCATCCCGTCCGTTGTCGCCATCCTCGCGCTCGTCATTGGCGCCAAGCTCGCCGGTTTCGTCGGCATGCTGCTCGCGGTGCCAATGGCGGCAGTCCTCATGGAGCTCCTCATCGACCTCGAGCGCCGCAAGCAAGCGGAGATGGAGCGGGAAGCGGCGGGGAAGTAGCGTCAAAGTTGCCTCTCTTTTCTGCGGGCACGAAAGTGTGGTCATGAATTCAAAAAACTCCCGTCTCGTCGAAATGTCCTCGCTTCGCAATTTTTTCGGCTCTCTTTTCTCGCTCGTCGGCTTGAAGTTGGGTTCTCTTCTCGCCGTTCTCGCGGCGCTAGTTTCTTCTGGGGGTTTCCCGAGCTCGGTTGGAGACGTGGCGTTTTTTGCCGCTTCGGCGGCTTTTCCGGCGATTGGCTTCGCCGGCTCTGTTTCTCGTGCGCGTCGGCCTGATCGAGTGAATTCTGCCTACGTCATCTTTTCCGCCGCCGCGTCTCTCGGCGCATTCGCGCTGGCGCTCTTGCTCGTCGGTGCGGGCAGCTGTTCCGGCGGCGACGGCCTCGGCTGCGAAGTTTTGATTCTCGCCCTGGCGCCCGTGTACGCGTTCCTCGAGGTCTTCTCTTTTGTGAAGCTTCGCCGCGCAAAGTAAAAAACGCCTCGCGCTCGACGCGAGGCGCCTATCATCGTAAGCTCGGCGCACTACCTATGGATTCCAAACCCCTCTACCTCACGACCACGCTCCCGTACGTCAACGGCGCGCCGCACCTTGGCTTCGCGGTCGAGATTATTCGCGCTGATGTTTTCGCGCGCTTCCACCGCGCCCTCGGCCGCGACGTTTTCTTCAATACCGGCACCGACGAGCACGGCACCAAAATCCTCCAGCGCGCCCGCGACGAGGGGAAGGACCCGCAGGCGTTCGTGGACGAAATGTCCGAGCCGTTCCGCGCCCTCAAGGAATCGCTCAACCTCACCTGGGACGCTTTCACCCGCACCACCGACGCGCACCACAAAACAGCTGCCCAAGAGTTTTGGCGCCGCGTGGCCGACAACGGCTACATCTACAAAAAGTCTTACCGCGGACGCTACTGCGTCGGCTGCGAGATGTTCCTGACCGAAAAAGACCTTTCGCCAGACGGCAGCTGCCCGCACCACCCCGGCAAGGTTCTCGAGGAAATCGAGGAGGAGAACTACTTCTTCGCCCTCTCTAAATTCTCGCAGCCGCTCGCCGACCTGCTCTCCGCCCATCACGACTTCGTGGTGCCGGACGAGCGCGCCCGCGAGGCTCGCGGCCTCATCGCGCAGGGGCTCGAGGACTTCAGCGTCTCGCGCCTCGCGTCCAAGATGCCCTGGGGTATTCCGGTCCCGGGCGACGAAGCTCACGTCATGTACGTCTGGTTCGACGCGCTCGCCAACTACGTCTCGTGCCTAGGCTGGCCCGAGGACGGCTCGCGCTTTGGCCGTTACTGGGGAGAAGGGGAGCCGACGCAGTTCTGCGGCAAAGATAATTTGGCGCACCAGGCGATCCGCTGGCAGGCGATGCTCCTCGCCGCCGAGCTGCCGCCGTCCCGCCGCGTCGTGGTCAACGGCTTCATCACCGCCGACGGCCAGAAGATGTCCAAGACGATTGGCAACGTTGTCGATCCGCTCGCGCTGGTGGCCTCGCACGGCGTCGACGCCCTGCGCTTCTTCGCGGTGCGCGAGCTTTCCCCGTTCGAAGATTCCGACTTCACGGCCGCGCGCTACGCCGAGAGCTACCGCGCGGGCCTGCAGAACGGCTTCGGCAACCTCGCGAGCCGCATCCTCACGCTCTCGCAGACGCACCTGCCCGAAGGCTCCGAGCTTGTCGTAACCGATTTGCCCGAGACCTACGTCGCCGCCTTCCACGCCTGGAATCTCAAGGCCGCCGCCGATTTCGCCTGGGAACAGATTGGGGCCCTCGATCGCAAGATTCAGGAGACCGAGCCGTTCAAGCTCGTGAAGACCGATTTGCCGCGCGCCAAGGTCCTCCTCGCCGAAATGCGTCAGTCCCTCTTCGAGATTGCCCGCATGGCCGAGCCGATTGTGCCCAAGGGCGCCGCCGCCGTGCTCAGTGCGCTCCGCGCCAACGTGAAGCCCGAGCCGATTTACCCGCGCGTCGAGGCCTGATGCTAAAATTCTAGAATGAAAAAGATTCTCCTGGGTGTGGCCATCGGGGTGGCGCTTTCGTTCGTGGCGTACACGGTCTTCGGCCTTAACCTCTGCGGCGGGACTTACGGCGCGCGTCTGGTCTCCGGCCAGCAGTCCGCAGCGTAGCCAGCGCCTCTTCAGCCTCACCGTAAATTTTATGCCTCTCCCGTCTTGGGTCCGCGCCGTCGACTGCCACGGGCACCTCAACTTCGAGGTGTACGACGCCGATCGCGACGAGGTGGTCGCGCGGGCCAAAGAGGCGGGCGTCGCCTCGATCGCCGTCGGCGTCTCCGCTGCCTCATCCGCCCGCGCGCTTGAGCTCTCGGGCGATGGCCGCTACGCCACCGTAGGCCTGCACCCGCTCTACGTGAAGGGTGGCTCGTCCGAAGAGGAAGGGGAGAGCTGGGATGCGGCTGTCTTTGCCGGCCTTGCCCAGAACCCGGCGACGGTCGCCATCGGCGAGTGCGGCCTCGACTACTCGCGCCTGCCTTCGGGTGGCGAGGCCGAGGCTAAGGCCCTCCAGCGCGCTGCCTTCGAGGGGCAGATTGCCATTGCCGCGGCGGCGGGGAAGCCCCTCATGATTCACTGCCGCGACGCCTACGATGACTGTCTGGGCGTCCTCGACCAAGCGGCCCGTGGCGGCCTCTCCGTTCGTGCCAACTTCCACTTCTTTGCCGGCTCCGAGGAGCACCTGCAGGTCATTCTCGACCGCGGCTTCACCGTTTCCTTCACCGGCGTCATCACCTTCGCCGAGAGCTACGCGCCGCTGGTTCGCTACGCCCCCTGGGACCGCATCCTCTCCGAGACCGACTGCCCCTACGTGGCCCCTAAGCCTCACCGCGGCAAGCGAAACGAGCCGGCCTTCGTCTGGGAGACCATCCGCGCCCTGGCGGCCCTCAAGGGCGCCCCAGAGGCCGAAGCCGCCGAAACCCTCCTCGGCAACGCCCGCCGAGTCTTTGGCTTTTAGCCTGCCTGCGTAAGGCCTTTATTGCGGTTTTACCGTTCGCGTGTTAGTTTCCCGCCCGTATGACAAACAACGAAAAGTCCGAGCGAGCTCGCCTCTACGAGGTTAGCTTCCAGATCGCCCCGACGCTCGGCGAAGATGGCGCCCGCGGGGAAGCAGAAAACATTAAGAGCCTTATCCAGAAGCAGGGAGGTGAGGTCGTTTCCTTTGGCGAGCCGCGCCAGGTACGCCTCGCCTACACGATCCGTAAGGAGGTAGAGGGCAAGTACCAGAAGTACGACACCGCCTTCTTCGGTTTCGCTAAGTTCGAGGCTGAGCCCGAGGTTCTCACCGGCCTCAACGAGGAGCTCGCCCGAAACGTCTCTGTTGTTCGCCACCTCGTCGTCCAGACCGTGCCGGACTCCGAGAAGACCACCGCCAAGCTCGCCGCCGAGCTCCGCGAGGCCGAGAAGAAGCGCCGCGAGGCCTCCCGCGAGGAGTCCGACGAGGTTGCCGACAAGCCGGCCGAGGCTGCCCCGGAGGCTGCCGCCGACGCCGAGAAGGCCGAGGAGAAGCCGGTCGAGTAGGGTAAACTGGGCGCATGTATCTCAACCGCGCAATCATCATCGGTAACCTGACCCGCGATCCGCAGCTCAAAGCGCTGCCGTCGGGCCAGAAGGCTTGCGAGTTCGGCGTCGC
>JBILMG010000048.1:0-4806 GCA_044375695.1 Minisyncoccia bacterium
GGGGCAGCTGGAAAGTGCCTGCCCCCCGTGCCCGAGATCGAATGCTTCGACGCTATCGACAACGATTCGGACGAGATGGCCGACTACCAGGACCCGGATTGCAACGAGTATTACGGCAACGGTGACGGCGACGGCGGCTCCTACGTTGCACAGACCTGCGCCGCGACCGAGGCCGACCTCGACGGCGACTGCTTCGAGGAGATGGGTGGCTGCACGGATGCCTACGACAACGACGCGAACGGCAGCATCGACTGCGAGGACGGCGCCTGCGCGGGGCGCGGCGCCTGCGCCGGCGTCACGGGCAGCGGCCTCGAGAACAACTGGAACGCCGGCGGGCCGAACGCGGGCGACGTGAAGGCGGAGGACGCGAAACCTATCGAGGGATCGCCGGGAGACGGAGATGGCGTCTGCTGCGTCTTTCACGTTGCCACAGACCCCGTTCGCGTCTGCAAAGATTCTAGCGGTGGCTACGGACCGATTTTCGAAACCTGGGCGGGCGGCCTGGAGTCTCGCCTCGGCGACGCCTGCGACAAGGTGGTTCAGGTGGCGACGGGCGAGGCGACGGTGAACGGCACGGACGGCGCCGACTACTCAGAGGAGTGCAAGGGATACGACGACATTCGCGTCTACACTTTCGGCCACAGCGAGCCAGACCGCTGCGATTGTCCGTTCGTGCAGGCGGAGGGCGCCCTCGAGGCGGTCACCGAGATCGGCGTGAAAGGAACAGGATCTTCGGTGTCGGTGGTGGATATTGGCTGCGCCACCTGGCGCGGCGGCGAGAGCGAGGCGCGCGCCCGCGCCGAGGCGATGGCGGAACGTCTGCGGCAGACCAATTTCCAGGGCAAGGTCATTGTGCGGGCTAACCGCGCGTACGCGCTGTTCCCTGGGCAGGGCGGCGACGAGTTCGGGAGCGGCTGCCCGACCGAATTCCACATCTGCGCCGAGGGCGTCACTGAGAAAAACCCCTGCCCGACCGACGGCAGCGGCTGCGCCTGCCGCCCCGGTTCGACGCGTAAAACGTACGAGGCCGGCGCCAGCTACTCGTGTGAAGACGATCAGGGGGCTAAAAAGACCGCTACCTGCACCGTCAATTCCGCGACTGATGGCGCGGGATGGGCGGATTGCACCTGGGAGGTTGAGTAGCCACGGCTGCTCGTCGGCCCAATCGGCGAAGCCCCCAAGAGGCGCTTTGCCGGCCGGCGTACCCGGGCGATAATGAGCGGAACTAAACGGTAACCTACCATCATGCGCCGCCGCTCAGCCGCCCTCATGTCCGCCGCCGCGCTCGCCCTCCTCGTGTCTCTTGGCCTCGTTCGCGCCGCGTCTCCCGCCCTCTCGTTTGCCTCTCTGCTGGGTCTGGGCGAGGAGCGCTGCGAAGGTCGCGCCTCGTGGGGAGCTCGCAACCCGGGGGCAGCTGGAAAGTGCCTGCCCCCCGTGCCCGAGATTGAATGCTTCGACGCTATCGACAACGATTCGGACGAGATGGCCGACTACCAGGACCCGGATTGCAACGAGTATTACGGCAACGGTGACGGCGACGGCGGCTCCTACGTTGCACAGACCTGCGCCGCGACCGAGGCCGACCTCGACGGCGACTGCTTCGAGGAGATGGGTGGCTGCACGGATGCCTACGACAACGACGCGAACGGCAGCATCGACTGCGAGGACGGCGCCTGCGCGGGGCGCGGCGCCTGCGCCGGCGTCACGGGCAGCGGCCTCGAGAACAACTGGAACGCCGGCGGGCCGAACGCGGGCGACGTGAAGGCGAAGGACGCGGAGGACATAGTTGGATCCCCGGCGGACGTAGCGAAGCTGGCGGGCACAAAACTTACCCCCGCGGGGTACGCGTGTGATTACGACGGCATCTGCGAAGGACCCGAATTCGACGCTGATGCCTGCTCTGATTGTAACGACGAGCGAGATAATGTGAACGAAATCATTCTGTCACTCTGCGACGATCCCGAAAATGACGGGCTCCCAATCGATACGCTGGAAGGCCAAGAGGCGACGCCCCCTGCGATTTTCCGCTGCGCTTACGAGATCGACGTCAATGACCCGTACTACTTTTCTGAAAATGTCAGCTTGGAATTTGAGCGAGTGAGGTCGTGGACTCTCTGCCACGATGGCGTCGACAACGATAAGAACGGCCATGTCGATTGTCGCGACGATGACTGCTACGCGGCCGGGCGACACGCGCAGGAGAGGAACGCCTACGACGAAGACGGCAATCCTGTGGAAGGGTTCGACGCGGCTAAAGACTGGGAAGAGAACGCCGATCGCTACCAAGAGGTGAACCGCGACGTAGGCTGCTACTGCGGCGACGGCGAGTGCACCACGAACTACGAAGATTCGCTGCTCTGCCCCGAGGACTGCGGCTAGTGACGAGCGGCCGGCTCGCCTAGGTTTGCCGCCCGTGGCCGGCGACGCGCGAGGCCTCTTTCCGGAGCAAAAAGAAAACCCAGCCGCTCAGGCTGGGTATTTTTTTGGCCAATCGACGCCCTGGTCTTCGTCGGGGAAGACGACGATCCAGCACTTGGGGCCGCGGCGCTCGCGCTTAATGACGGCGCTCTTGCCGGTCTCAGCTGTCAGGAAAATGAACTGGTCGTACTCGCCGTAAACCATTCGGGCAAACTCGGGAGCCGAGAGCAGCAGGCTGTGCTCGATGCCGCCGAACTCGTGCGAGCGGCTCACCGACACCGCGGCGCCGCGTACGGTCAGTTCGACGCGCAGTTCGCGCGGCGTCCTGTCTCCGGTGAATCGGTAGCGCACATCGAATTGCGCCTGGGTCCTGGCCTGGTGAATCGCGTTGTACTCGGCGCCGCTACGCGCGAGGCGAATGCCGCGGGTAAGCCGTGTTTTCTTGCCGTCCTGGGTACCGATTTTTTTCTCGGCGACCAGCTTGTCGAGCGCGGCATCCACCAGCGACTCCGCGTCGGGCAGAATCTCGATGCAGGAGCCGCTCGCGCGGCTGCTGGCTGTCTGCAGGTGCCCGGTGAGGCTGCGGAGCCAGGGTCGGACATCTTCGCGCATCAGGAGCGGGACCGGCGCGACAATCAGGATACGACGCTTGCTAGACGCGTTGCGGTTCGCGGCCCGTGCGTCGTGCGGGACGATGCGGAACTCGGCCATCGGCATTGGCGGCGGCATTTCGGGGAAGCGCAGCACGTGGTCTTCGCCGACGGGAGGGCGCTCCGGCATTGTGGGGTAGGGAGGTTCTGTTTCTTCATTCATATGGGGAAGGATCTACGTCCGTTTTACTACGTCGTAAATATAGAAATGTCAATTAACCGTCAAGTTTGTAAAGGCGGTAGAATTAGCGGGTGAAAGACCAGGAACGCCAGCCGCTCGCCGCCCGCATTCGGCCGCAGGGCCTCGACGATTTTGTCGGGCAGGCGCACCTGGTGGGCGAGGGGAAGCCGCTGCGCGCGGCCATCGAGCGCCGCAGCCTATTCTCGTTCGTACTCTCGGGGCCGCCAGGCGTCGGGAAGACTACCCTGGCGCGCATATACGCCGCCGGCGTCGGCGCCAAGTTCTTTGAGCTCTCGGCGGTATCGGCGGGCAAGGACGACGTGCGGCAGGTGGTCGCCGAAGATATCGACCCCGCGCCGAAGGTGCTCTTCCTCGACGAGATTCACCGCTTCAGCAAATCGCAGCAGGATTTCCTTTTGCCGTTCGTCGAATCGGGCGCGATCACCCTGGTTGGCGCCACGACCGAAAACCCCAGCTTCGAGGTGATTCCGGCGCTCCTGTCGCGCTGCCGGGTGTTCACGCTCGAGCCGCTCTCGGACGGCGAGATGCGTCAGATTCTCGGGCGCGCGAACGTGCCGCTTTCAGACGAGGCCCGCGAGTGGCTGATTGCCATGGCTGGGGGCGACGCGCGCTCGGCGCTCACCGTCCTCGATGTGGCGCTCTCGCTCTACGGCGACGTCTCGCTCGCGCACCTCAAAGAGGCGTTCGCCTCGAAGCACCTGCGCTACGACAAGAAAGGCGAGGAGCACCACAACATCATCAGCGCCTTCATTAAGTCGATGCGCGCCGGCGACGCGGACGCGGCGGTCTACTACCTGGCGCGCATGGTCGCCGCGGGCGAAGATCCGAAATTTATCGCGCGGCGCATGGTGGTCTTCGCGAGCGAGGACGTCGGGCTCGCGCAGCCGACGGCGCTGGTGGTGGCTGACGCCGCCTTCCGCGCGGTGCAGACGGTTGGACTACCCGAGGCGCGCATCAATTTGGCGCACGTGGCGATTTACCTGGCGCAGGCCAAGAAAGACCGACGCGCCTACGATGCGATCGGCGCCGCGCTCGCCGAAGTCGAGCGGTCGGGCGAGCTGCCGGTGCCGCTGCGCCTCCGCAACGCGCCGACCAAGCTCATGAAAGAGGCCGGCTACGGCGCCGGGTACGAGATGTACCCGGAGGAGGGGAGCTGCCTGCCGGAAAAGATTTCGAAAAAGAAATTCCTGACGTAAGTAGGCCGCGCGGAGGTGTCTCTTTTTTGCCCGACGGTTTTTCTTGGCAAAAATTGCCGATTCTTGGCTGCCGCTGCCGCGTCTGCTTCCTGCCCCACATCGCGGGTGCCGGCACCCTCCGCGTGCTATTGTTCTGTTGCGTAGTACGGAACCAAAGCCGCGAACCTCGTGGGGCGCGGCGAGAATCGGGTCAACTTCGTCCGCTCCGAGAACCGGAACGGGCCGACGTCGCGGCTGCGGCCGCCCCTGATCGGCGAACTGATTCGCCTAAACATTACGACCCATGCTGCTATCTATCGCGGCCGTTCTCATCGTTCTCTGGCTCTTGGGGCTGGTGGTG
>JBILMG010000001.1:0-54827 GCA_044375695.1 Minisyncoccia bacterium
GGGACCAAAAAGAAAGCCGCGCAACGAAGCGCGGCTTTCTTTTTGGTCCCGGGGGTCGGACTCGAACCGACGGCCTGAGGCTTATGAGTCCTCCGCTCTAACCACCTGAGCTACCCCGGGATTCGGGGAGAATATAGCACCTGAGGCCGCCTGTCACCCTTTACGGCTGGGTCCGGTCGACCGCCGATTGATCTTGCTCGGGCCGTGCTTCCACAGATTCATTGCCCTGGTCGTCCGCCAGACCGTCTTAGGGCTTATAATTGCGAAGACTAATGCGCCTAATCCTTTTCCTCTCGCTCCTCATCGGCGCCTTCGCGGGCTACCTCTTCTGGTTTGCTGCGCCGGTCGAGGCGCCGCCCCCGCCCCCGCCGCCCCCTCCGGTCGAGCTGCACGTCGGCTCGCTCGACTTAACCCTCGAGAGCTGGAAGATTTCGACGACGACAGAGTCCTCTAAGATTTACGTCGAAATGGAAGACCCGGGTCCTCGCCGCGCCGAGGTGGTGAGCTTCGTCGAGCGCATCCTCTACGGCTACGTGGACATGATTGACCCAGCTGCCATGCCCGTCGACGAGCTCACCTGGATCCGCGAGTCTGGCCGCCCCTACGATTTCTCGGCGTCTGGCTACCTCACGCTCGGCGAGGGTGGCCGCTCGAGCTATCGCCTCGAAATTGGCTACGACACCGGCGGCGCGCACCCCAACAGCGTCGTCGTGACCGAAAGCTACGGTCCGAACGGGGAGCGTCTCACGCTCGAAGATGTGCTCGGGCAAAACCAGACGCTCGCGCGGCTGTCGGCGGCTACGCGCCCGCGCCTCCTGGCAAAAATCCGCGAGTGGGTGGGGGACGAGGAACCCTACGAGCCAGGCGAAGATTTCGACGCCGGCACCGCGCCCTCGCCCGAGAACTACCAGAGCTGGTACCTCTCGGGAGGGGATATTGTGATCTCGTTCGGCTCGTACCAGGTCGGCCCGTACACGCTCGGCAGCTACGACGTACCGGTGCCGATCGGGGAGGTTTAGGTAAATTCTCGCGGTCGCAGACAGGGCTCCGCGGCATCGCTGCGGCTTTCGAGTCCCACCGCGGGACGCGCAGGCGTCCCGCTTCGCTCGCGCAAATGGAAACCGCCTACTTTTGCCGGGCAGTCTTCGTTTTCGCAGCTAGGGACTCGGTCACGAATCACTAAGTCTTTCGGAGTCCTCTGTTTCTAGAGTCAGGCGCCGAACGATCAATCAGTGCCGATTGCGCACGACTCGGTCACGGGTTACTAAGCCGTTTGGAATCCTTTGATTCTCGAGCGGATTCCAAACGTCTAAGTACCCGCGACCCCGCCTCGCGGCCGTTGGCGGCCAACGGCATCGCTGCGGCTTTCGAGTCCCACCGCGGGACGCGCAGGCGTCCCGCTTCGCTCGCGCAAATGAAAACGCCCCCTTGCGGGGGCGCGTTTTCATTTGCGCGAGCGATGGGACTCGAACCCACAGCCTCCCGCGTGACAGGCGGGTGCTCTAACCAGTTGAGCTACGCCCGCAAGGTTAGACGGCGAAAATCTAGCAGAGCTGAGCCGGGGGCGCAACGCGCCCCTTTCCCTAAAGGTTCAAAAGGGGTAATATCCACCCGAATGCGTGAAAACAAGCGGTCCGTCGGGCGCTACCTCCGGTTAATTCCGGGAGAAAACGCCCGGCGGGCCGCCGCGCTTTTGGGGGCCGAAGAGGCTCGCTTCCTGGCAGCTCCTGGGTCTTCCTCCAAGCACCAGGCCTGGGCTGGGGGCTACCTAGATCACCTAGCCGAAACCATGTGGTTGGCCGAAAACTTGTACCGCGAAATGTCGGCGGCGCGGCCGCTGCCTTTCTCGCTGGGCGACGCGGTGCTGGTGCTGTACCTCCATGACCTAGAGAAGCCGTGGAAGTACCTCGAGCCGTTCGCCCGCTTCGCCGATGAGGGCGAGGAGCATCGGTTCGTCGGAGAAATCTGCGCCAAATACGGCATCGCGCTCTCGGCCGAACACGAGAACGCGCTCGAGTACATTCACGGCGAAGGCGAGGCCTACAGCCCGACCGAACGTCGCCAGGGTCCGCTCGCCGCCTTCTGTCACGTGTGCGACGTGCTGTCGGCTCGCGTGTGGCACGACGAGCCGGGGCGACGCCTTCCCGGGGTTTAAAAGCCGGGTTAGAATTCTGAGGTCACCCTTACCCTAGCCGCACCAACCAATGGAATCCCCCGAAAATATTCCCGCCGCCCCGGCTGTGCCCGAAAGTCTCGACGCGCTGCTCGCTACTATTCAGGGCGAGGTTCCCGCCGAGACGCTCGCCGCGGCCTCTGAGACCGGCGCCGAGGATGAGGCCCGACGTGCCCTCGAGGCCGCCGAGTCGCAGCGCGAGGCATACGAGCGCCTGCGGCCGCAACTGGACGCGCTCGCCGAGCTCGCGCACGACCAGGACATCGCGCGCGGCGAGAAAACGTACGTTGCGCTCGTCGGCGACGTCGCGGGGTACGTGGCCGTCCAGCAAGCCGAGCGCGATCGTCACTACGAAGCGGGGGTCGCGATGAAGGAGGTTACCGAAGATTTCAAGGCGGCCACGGGGAAGACCTTCTACTTCTGTTCTGTTCCCTGGGAGCACCGGAACCACGACCTCGGCGTCTCGTACGTCGACGGCTGGTACGCGCACGCGGCTGACCTCGAGGGCAAAGACAAGACGGCTTACTTCGCCAATCGCTACGCGAAGCTCGACGTGGAATTTCCTCCAGAGGCGACGATTCAGGCCGCGCGGGCCGACGCCCGCAGCCGCCAGTACGGGCACGGCGGCAAAATCGGCGGCGAGCAGCTCCCGACTGTTTCGACGCCCGCCGAGTACCTCGACCGCACCCAGAAGTGGCGGGCGTACGTGCAGAGCAAGGAGTACCAGTTCAACGCCGAGGGTGCGGAGTACAAGGATCCGACGGTCCTGCCCGATAAGAACATGTACAGCTACAGCTTCTGCGTCGAGGCGCAGGGCATGACCCTCGCCGCGCTGCGCGCGCACGATCCAGAGGTCGCGGCCAAGGCGCTCGCGTTCGCCGAGAGCCTCCGCGGGATGAGCTCGCGCACGCTGGCGCGGGTCGGCGGCGGTATCAAGGCACTCTCGCCCGACGAGAAGGCAAAATTTCTCACCAAGTTCCAGGAGGAGAAGCGGAAGTTCGCGGAGAAGGTCGAGGCCGAAGCAGCCGCGGCCTAGTCTCGGATTCGCGCGGAGAAGCCCGCGGCGCCGTAGGCGTCGCGGGCTTTCTGTCCGATCTTTGCCTTCTCTTCTAGCTCCGCGAACGACGTTGCGCCGTCGCCGACTAGGCCGAGGTCGTAGGCGAGCTCGCCGGAGAAGCCCGGCAGGACGTAGCGCCACGAGAGGGGAATGCTGACGCCTGTAGCCTCCTCTGCGTGCATGACGATGCGCGTGGTGCAGCTGTTCCAGAGCGTGCCGTAAAACTCTGGGGCGGCGCGTAGCGAGTCGGCTGTCAGCGCCATGCCGGCGAAGAGGTCGCGCAGCGCCGGTGGGGTCGCTTTCAGCGGGTAGCGGTAGAGCTCGTGCCCGCGGGCGACGGCGCGCAGCGCTACCAGGTCTTCCTCGCTGCCAATCACGTAGGCTAGCTCGTACTGGTTGAACAGGCCTTTCCAGGTCGAGAACGGCTCGCCGCGCTCGCGGCGCGTCTCCATAGAGATGACGACGTGCCTGGGCGCGCCGCCGTCTTTGGGGCGGAACTCGAACGAGAGCATGGTGTGCGCCGCGCCGACGGCGCCGAACGGCTCGACAATGAAATCGGCGGCTACAAGCTCGTCTAGGTTGAACGTTTCCGTGCTCCAGGTTTCACGAGATGGCACATTCGGCTGGTCCCACCGGAAATCTCGAAAATTTTCTATGACAATAGCGTTCCCGTCGAACGAGGCGACCGCGGGTGACCGCTCCCAGTCTGGCTCCCAGTCTCGGTCGGCGCGCGGGTGCCGGAAAAGGTTCGCGGCCACGAGGGCTACCGCTACGATCCCGAGAACGGAAAATAAAATTCGGCGAGCGAAGCGCAGGGCGGTCCGGGTGATTCTGAGCGCGCGGCTGCTCACGGCTCAATCTTACGCGTTCGCCGCGGCCAGGTCTTCGGGCGTGTTAATCGGACGCCACGAAGGCAGCTCGACGGCGCAGAGCGGGTGCTCGCGGGCAGCGGCGCGCAGGGTCTGCGGGAGCCCCAGTTCGCCGCCCGCAATCGCGACCGGCGAGAGGCTAAAGACGCCGCGGTCGAGCGCGTACCCGCCGGTGGCAATCAGAATACCGGCCTGGCGCTCTGCCTCTGTCGGCTGGCGAAAGCCGAGCACCGTGCCGTCCTCGGCGACCTCGACGTGGTGGAAGTAGCCACGGCTGGCGCGGCAGACGCCGAAGCCGCGCGGCGCGCTGGCCAGCTTGGCTAGATCTTCGGCCGATACCAGGTCGTCGCCACCGAGCACGAGGAAGCGCTCGCCGAGGTGGGGCTCCGCGGTCTTGAGGGCGGCGAAGGTACCGCGCTCGGGGATTTGCCGCAGGCAGACGATGCGCCCCGCGTCTGGGCGTCCCGCGCAGTACGCCTCCACCTGGCTAGCCAGGTGCTCGACGATGACGAATACCCGCTCAATCTGCGGCGGCAGGGCGTCGAGGGTGCGGCCAAGGATAGGCGAGCCGTGCACGCCGAGCAGCGGCTTCGGGGTGGCGTCGGTTAGTGGCGCGAGGCGGCTGCCTTTCCCGGCGGCGAAGATTACGGCGTCCATGCCCGGCAAACTTATCACAGCGGCGCGATGGCGCGGTAAGGAGAAAGAAAAGGGCGGCTCACGCGAGCCGCCCGGCTTAGAATTCGAACAATTCTGGCGTCACAACGCCTGGGCAGAAAGCCGTCGTCGAGAACGCCACCTTATCCTTCATGAGGCCTTCGACCTGCCCGAGGGTGCCGCGAACGAGCGCCCGGCCGAGCAGGCGCAGGCACGACGTGCCGAAGCGCGCCTCGCCGGCGCGGAATATCTCGAGAGGGGATTCGAGCCGCTGGTTCGCGGCTTCGTCGTTGGGGTAGGGGGCTACCGTTTCAAAGTCGACGTGGACCTCGAAGGCGAGCAGCAGCCCGTCGAGCAGCGGCCCGTGAGGGTCGTTGCCGCGGCTCTTCTGCGCGAAGGTGCCCCAGTGGAGTAGGGAAGACTCGGGCAGGTCGATGCCGAACTCTTCCAGCAGCTCGCGCCGGGCAGCCGCGCGCGGCGTCTCGCCGCCGTAGATGCCCCCGCCGGGGAGCATGCCGAGACGGCTGCCGTACGTCGCGTCGGCGACGAGAATTTTGCCGCTCGGGCTAATGACGATGACGAACGCGCCGTTACGGTGGTCGTCTCTTTGGTCTGGTGTATCAGGGTTCATGGTTTCGCGGGAAGGCTAGCGCGCCTGCGGGTAAAATCAAAAATGCGACAAAGTTGCTTTTATTGGGCCGTGAGGTTAGCCTGACGGGGCAGTGCAGAACCTCTTGCCGGCCATTCTCGCCGCCTTCGCCGTGGCGCTCACCGCTTTCTCCGGCGCAGCTTTCCTGTCGCGCCGACTGGGCGAGTGGATCTCGGCGCGTCTCTCGCTCCTGGTGGCGCTCGCCGCCGGCGTGCTCGCCACGGTGTCGTGGCACGTTCTCGAGGAGGCCGCGCACGAGCTCGGTGCCCCGGTAGCGCTCGGCGTCGCCGCGCTCGCGGCTGCCGTCGCCTGGGGCGACCACCGCCTGGTGCCAGAGTCTCACTGCCACGACGAAGACGGCGTCGCCGGCCACGCGCACGGCCACTCGCACGTGCGGTCCGCGCGCTCGGTCATTGCCGGCGACGCGCTGCACTCGGCGGCGGACGGCCTCGCGCTCGGCTCGGTGTTCGCGCTTTCTCCGGCCGCCGGCTACGCCGCCGCGGCGGGAATCTTCCTGCACGAGGCGGTGCGCCAGTCTTCCCAGTTTTTCATTTTCCGCGCGGCGGGCTTCTCTCCGGCCCGGGCCATCCGCACGAGCGTGCTCCTCGCCTTCGCCGTCGTGCCCGGCGCCGCGCTCGGCGTCAGCCTCTCGGGTCTCGCCGACTGGGTAGCCCCGACTTTGGCCGCGCTCGCCGCCGGGGCCTTTGCCGAAATTCTCTTCTTTGACCTAGCCCCTTCGGTCGCCCGGGCCGCGCGCTCGTCGCGTCCGCTGCGCCACGTTGCCTCGTTCGCGGCCGGCGTCGTGATCGCCCTCGTCGCCTCGTCTCTCGGCGAAGGGCACTAAAGGGCCTGTCTGTCGCCTGCGCTACAATGGGGGCATGAAAAACGTTGTTATTGCCGGCGGAGCCGGTTTTGTCGGCGAGGCAGTCGCCGCGTCGTTCCTCGGCGACGAGTACGGCGTCGTGGTGCTCGATCGTGTCGCGCCCCGCTTCCCGAGCGTCGCCTACGTCCCGGCCGATCTTTCGGCCGCCGTCCCGGAAGACCCGCTCCTGCGGTCGCCCGAGGTGGTAGTGAACCTGGCCGGCGCGCCGGTTTTCCAGCGCTGGACCGCCGACTCCAAGAAGCAGATTATCGACTCGCGCACGCTCTCGACCCGTAACCTAGTGGCCAGCTTCGCCGACCCGCGCAACCGTCCGAAGGTGCTCGTGCAGGCTTCGGCGGTCGGCTACTACGGCGACGGTGCCGAGACCCACCTCGACGAATCTTCTCCTCGCGGCCTCGGCTTTTTGGCCGACGTCTGCGAGGCCTGGGAGGCCGAGGCCAAGAAGGCGGAAGCGTTCGGCGTCCGCGTCGTGATTCTGCGTCAGGCGACCGTGCTCGGGCCCGGCGGCTACCTCGCGGCTATCGCCCCGCTCGCCAAGTGGGGCTTCGCCGGCCGCCTTGGGTCTGGTTCCCAGTTTCTCCCGTGGATCCACCGCGAAGACCTCGGTGCGCTCTACCTCGCGGCCGCCAAAGACGCCACGGTTTCCGGTGTGGTTAACGCGGTGGCTCCCGAGCAAATTCGGCAGCGCGAATTTGCCGCTACGCTGCGCCGCGCGCTCGGCGCTCCTTGGGAGTTCCCGGTACCTGCCTTCGCGCTGCGCCTTCGCTTCGGGGAGATGGCCGACGAGCTTGCCTTGGCCAGCCAGCGAATCGAAGCGACCCGCCTGCCGGCCGGCTTCTCCTTCTCGTACCCGAAGATAGAAGGCGCCCTTCAGGAGGCGTGCCTCGTCTGGCGCGGCTAGGGCTTGGTTCTCGCGGGTGGTTTGAAAAGGGGAGGCATCCACGGTAGATTCCTCTTCGCGCCAGCGTAGCTCAGGGGTAGAGCAGCTCACTCGTAACGAGCAGGTCGGAGGTTCAAATCCTCTCGCTGGCTCAGCGCGCTTCGAAAACCCTCCCGTCCGGGAGGGTTTTCGTTTTGCTCGCGCTGAGCCAGCGAGAGGATTTGAAGGCCGCAGCCGACCGAGCGTAGCAAGGTCCGGCCCCGTCCGAAGGGGCCGGCGGCGAGGCGGGGTCGCGGGTACTTGGCGGATCGGCGCTCTGGCCTTCAGAAATTTGAAGAGTGCTGATCCGCTTAGTAACCCGTGACCAAATCCCCGAAATCAAGCCTGAGGCGCCTTTTCCGTGAGGACCTAGCACCGGCCTGAGCGCGACGGCGGGGCCGAGAGCGGTGACCACCCCCACCTCGCCACTAGCGACCCGCAATCGATTCCGCTATCTGCCGGAGCCGTTCTTCGATTATCGGCGACGCCAAATCTTCGATGGGGGAGCGGTCGTCCGACAGTGGCTCTTCTTTCGGCATAGCCGCGATTTCTTCGGCGTTGGCCACCGAGAGGCCGTGCGCCGCGGCGGCCTTCGCGAGCGCCGTGGCGGTCGGGCCTTCGCCTTCCCAGGCGAGCAGCAAGATGTTCTGCGTCTGGCTCGCGGGGACGCCCGCGGCGTACAGAATCTCGACCCTCGCGAACGCCTTCTTCGCGCTCGCCAAAATAGCCGAAGAAATTTTGGCGGATTCGCCGGCGCGCGCGCCTATAACGTTCACGGATACCGCGCTATCGGGAGCCATCCGTTCGCGCAGCGACGCGAAGAACTCTTCTGTTACCAGGTGGTAGGGCGTCGTCGCGGCTCCGCCGAAGGCGTCCAGGGCCGCCGAGCCGTACTTTTCTGATGACCGTTCCAGGAGCGGGCGCGCGTCTCCGTGGGTGACGCGGACGAGCGGGCTGTCTGTCGCCCCAAAGAATTGGCGTGCCAGGTCAGTCATTCCCGGATCAATTTCGAAGACGTCTACCAGGTGGCCCCGCGCGGCCAGGTGCCGCGGGAAAGACAGGTTGCAGCCGCCGATCACGAGTGCCGTCTTCTGCTTGGCCGTCGAAAGCTCGGCGGCGAGGCCTAGCCACCTCGTGTAGGGAATCGGCAGGGAAGAGGTCGCCGCGTTCGGGCTCTCGTCCGCGTAGCCGGCGCACTGCACGCCGAACGGGTCGGTGATGACGGCCAAAATTTCTCGTCCGCCGCTATCGTGGCCGCGCTCGATCAGGACCCGCGAGTAGCGGGTGTCGGTATCCGCCGCGTAAATTGAAGGCAGCGGCGCGGCGGTGGCGCCGAGCGCGAGCAGCGCGCCCGCCGCGGCCACAACGGTGGCAGCCCGGCCAACCAGGCGTCGCGGCGCGAGTGAAAGAATGGCGGCCCCGACGGCCAGCGCGAAGGTTGTCGCGGCAAAAGTCGCCCCTGTGCCAATGCTCGGAAGGGCGACCGCGCCGGTGAGGACGGTGCCGAGGACGCTTCCGCCAGCCCCCGCCGCGCCTAGGCGACCCATCGTCCGCCCGGTGCGCCCGATTGAGGCGAGAGAAATTTTAGCGGCCAGCGGCGATATTGCCCCGATGGCTAGGGTGGCGGGCGCGATGGCGAGGAGCGCCGCTACGGCGGCGCCGGTAAAAAGGCTGCCCGATACCGCGGCGGACGCGAGGCCAAGGGCGGCCATTTGGTCCCGCGCGACCGCCGTCACGCCGGCAAATAAAGCCGCTAGCCCCACTGCCGGCGCGAGCGCGCGTTCGGGCGAGGCGAGCCGGTCCGCTAGCGTTCCGCCCGCCCACGCGCCAGCCGCGAGCGCCGCGAGCGTAACCGCGATTACCGCAGACCAAACCTCCGTTGAGGTTCCCAGAAACGGCCCCGCTGATCGGGCGAACGCGAGCTCGAGCGCCATGCCGGCGGCGCTGGTCAGGAGAACGGCGAAAGTGGGCACTGCGGGGAAGATTGTACCGCGCTAAATTGGTCCGCCGGCGTTTGCCCATAGATTGACTAAAAGGTCAATCTATGCTATATTTATAAAGAGTTTTGCGCGCTAGCCGCGCGCCTGCTCGTTATACAAATGAAAACACGAACCGCCCTGCTGGGTGTTTCCTTGCTGCTCTTCGCCGTTCTCGGCGGGTGGCATCTCGGCAACACAAAACCCGAAACCAACCCTCAACCCAAAGCCGCGCGCTCCGCGCCCGCGCTCACCGCAACCGTGGTGGCGCAGGCTAAGGTGCACCCGGCCGAGTCTGAACTCAACGAGTTTGGACTCACATCCACGACAGGCATCGGCGTCCGCGTCGAAGCCGCGAGCTCTAGCAAAGGAGGTAGCCAGTAATGAGAACCACTCTTCTACTTGCCCTCTCCGCGCTGGCGTTCGCCGCCGCTCAACCCGCCTTCGCCGACTCGCCAGCCGTGGCCGCCGCTTTCGCCGCAGCCACGCCGACGCGCTACGAAGGTAGCGCCACGTTCCAGCAAGACGACCCCGAAAGCGGCAACATCCGCCTTCGAACTTACGTGTTCGTCATGGATGCGTCGTTCCGGGTCAACTCTCTGGTGGTCGACGGACGTCGGATCAACGGTGTCTCTCCCGAGACGCCGCTCTTGGCACTGCCTTACCCCAAGAAGGGAATCGTGAGGAACTTCCACCTGTCGCTTCAGGCCTGGGACGATCTGTCTCCCGCTCAGCCGTCGCCCGTTTATTCGGGTCCGGTCGCTGGCGTCCTTCCGGGCGGGGGTACTTCCACGACTGTCCAGGTGAGCGGTTTTGACCTCGTCGCGGAAAACGAAAACGTCTCGGTCTCCGAGGTTGTTGTCGTCCCGCACGGGCAGCAGGCCTCGGGCGGACCTCGCGCCGCCGGCATCGGCTACGCCGAGCACGAACTCCTCAACCGAGGAGACTCGGTGACGGTCTGGCTCACGCCAGCCGACCTGGTGCGGTTCATTCCGTTGCCCGAAGGAGCCGGCCCCGAAGGCTGGTCTCTCGTCATCGGCGCCGGCACCACCTCAGGTCCGGTGCTGGTCAATGGTCAGTGGGGCTTCTGGGCATTCCTGGACCCGACCTACCAGTGGGGCTACAGTTTCTGGCTCAGCGGCCCGGGTGGTTTTGTCGATTTCGGCCCTCTCGACCCAAACGGGTCTATGCCGGACAAAACGTCGATTGCCCTCGCCCAAAACAGGGTCGGCGGTGTCGAGGTGGTGGATCTTCGGCAGACCTACCCCCTTTGGAAAATCGTCTCGTCGGTCATCGACGGCCAGTTTTCCGCAGGCGAAGGCTACTCGACCAGCCCCAGCCACACCGGCGAAGCTGTTTCGGTTAGGAACTCGACGTGGGCCTCTGGGATCAACGTGTACTACGCAGGCCCGGCGGCTTACGTGGTGGTGCGCGAGCTCGACGAGAGCGGCGCCCAGACCAAAAACGGCGACGGCACGCCGCGTGAGTGGCTGGTATCTGCCGCCATGGCGAACTACGGGACGCGCGAGAGCACTATCTCTGGTTTCGCGCCGGTGCAGACGGGTCGGTCAGTCATTCTGATCGTTCCTACAAGGAACGAGTCGGCTTACGGCTCTTACAACCTCCTGGTTGAAAGCGTCGAGCCGGCCAAAGGCTAATCTGCCCAAACTTCGGGCGCGGCGATCTATTCGCCGCGCCTTTTCTTTTTGAAATAGAAAAGCCCGCTCGCGCGGGCGTCAGATTTCTTCGGGCTCGGCTTCCACTATCTCCATCTCGTCTGCGTTCTTGATGAGCAGGATGGAGTGTCGGACGCCTTCGGTTGCGAGCTGGCGCTGGATCGCGCGGGCGAGCAAGAGGAGCGGGTAGGTTTTGGATCGTTGGTCTACGTGCGCGCGCAGCGTGATGCCGGTTAGGCGTCTGGAATTCCTGTCTGAGGCCTCGTCGTAGCAGAACGCCTTCGCGTGATCGAGCAGCATGCCGTCGGTCAGGTAGATGTTCGACACGCCGCCCTCTCGGCCGAGCTCCCGTAGGTAGTCCGGGAACCGCCTCTCGTTCCTTGGATGGATCGCCTTCAGGAGACGCTGCAGGAGCGCGTTGTATCCCTGGGGCGTGTTGGCGGGCAGCTCAATGTGCACGAAGGGCACAAATTCTTGCTGGAGGTCCTGCAGCTGCGGGAAGCTCAGGCGGGTATTCCATTCTTCGTCGCTGATTTCGGGGAGGTTGGGGAACTGAATTTTGGGGTACATAGATTTTTCCGTGTTCCTTCGAACACTGCTCTGGCTTTTCCGCCCTGTCAAAGCTCTTTGTGCTGGCTGCGCGCCCGCCTCGTCGCCAAAAGAAAACGGCCGCTAGGGCGGCCGGGTTTAGCCTAGGGGTAGCGCACCTTGGTGAAGGCGACGTACCGACCTTCGGCGTCCTCGCCGCCGGGAGTCACCTCGAAGCGGCAGCGTAGGTGGTCCCACGCGGCGTGGCAGTTCCGGGCGAAGCCCGAAGGGTCGGGCGCGTAGAAGGCGTCGCCCTTCGCCAGAAACGATGCCGACAGGCGAGGGAAATCGGCGGCGTCGACCAGGGCCTTGGCCTGGTGCAGGCGCGTCGGCTCGTAGCCTTCGGCTTCCAGGGCGGCTACCTCGTCCGCGAAGTCGAGGTCGCCCGGATCGAGCAGCCTGGTCGTCTCGAGCCGGCCGCCCGCGCGCACGGTCACCTCGCGCAGGAACGGGTCGACGCGCTCGGCGAGGCGTTCGCGAAAAACTGGCCGCACGGCCGGCGCGCGGCGGGGGAGGAAGAGCGGCGCGGCCGCTCGGGGCATGGCTAGGGTGGTCATATTTTTTGAATGTTTAGGTTCGGGCGGCATTGTGCCCGGAGGCACCTTTCGCGCCGCTAAGCCGCAGATCGCGGGGCGGTGGGGGAGGGTCTCTGCCGAACTTTGACTTTTTTGAAAATAAGTGCTTATCTAATCCCCGTACAGTTCAGTGAAACTGTTCTCCAAAAATGAATACATCCTCGCTCATCAAAGTCGACGCCGCCGGCCGCTCTATCGCCGCCGGCGTATCCGCCACCATCGAAACGGGCACCTCGCTCAAGCCGCAGTGGCACATGTGGGCCGCGCTGGGCCTCGGCCTGCTCGTCTCGCTGTTCGTGACTCCAGGCGTCTCGCTGTTCGCGGTCGTGGCAATTGTCGCGGTCGCCGTTATCCCGGAGGCCATCCTTGGCCACGACGAAACCGGCGCCAAGATGCGCCTCGGCGCTACCGCGGCCCTGGTCGCGTTCACGGTGCTCACCGGTGGACTGTTGGGGCATTGGCCTGTTTACGTGGTCCTGGCCGCCGTTTGGATCGGCGCCGCCAACTGGCAGAAACCTAAGCCTCCCGCCGATTCTGGCGAGTAGCGTCTCCCGCCCTCATCCGCGCCGCCTCTGTGCGGCGCGTTTTCATTTGAAAAATCGTCTCCGGTGGTTTAGTATCGCCCAGCTCGCCCGAAGCCAATGTAGCTCAGCTGGTAGAGCACCCCCATGGTAAGGGGGAGGTCGCCGGTTCAATCCCGGCCATTGGCTCAGATTGTCAGACGCACCGAAAACCCCGATCGAGAAGGCTCCCGAAGCCGCCCGACTGGCGGCCAAGGCTAAAGACGCGCTCGAGAACTTTCTCGGGCTCGGCCTCGTCATAGTTGGCATCGTTGTCGCCGTGAAGTACTTCGGCGGCGACCAGCTGCGGGCGGCGGTCGAAGGCGCCGGCGCCTGGGCCCCGATCGCGCTTATTGCCGCCAAGGCGACAACCGTCGTCGCCGCGCCGCTTTCTGGTGGCCCGCTCTACCCGGTAGCCGGGGCGCTCTTCGGCGTTTGGCCGGCGATTCTCTACCTCTTTCTGGGTGACCTGCTCGGCGGCTCGATTGCCTTCTTCGTGGCGCGTCGCTTCGGCCGCGGCCTCGTCGAGCGCATCCTCTCCAAATCGAACGACGGATTCCTCGATAAGGCGCTCGGCCTCATGGGGACCGTGAAGGGCTTTTTCGTGGCGCGCGTCTGCTTCGTGGCGCTGCCTGAAGCGGTCGCCTACGGCGCGGGGCTCACCAAGCTGCCGTACCTGCCGTTCGCGCTGATCTACTCCTCGATCGGGCTCATCCCGACGGCGATCCTCGCGTGGGTTGGCGACGCGTCGATTTCTGCCGGTAGCGGCTGGATGGTCGGCGTTGGACTTATTGGCGGCGGTATCGCGGCCGCGGCCGGCGGGCTCCTCTTCGCGAAGCTTGCCGGCAAAGAGGCCGAGCGCGCCGCGGCGGCCACGCCAGCAGCCGCGCCAAGCTCGACTAACGCCGATGGCCAGTAGCGACCGCGCCGCCGTCGAGGCGAAAATCGCCGCGCTCGAGGAGGCGATGTGCGCCCCCGATTTCTGGGCTGACTCGGCCAAGGCGCAGGCGGCTATTCGCGAGGTTCAAGATCTGAAACTCGCGCTCGAAGGCGGCAGCCGGCACGACCGCGCCGGCGTTATCCTCAACTTCTACGCCGGCGCCGGCGGCGATGACGCCGAGGACTGGGCGCGCATGCTCGTCGAAATGTACCGCCGCTACGCCGAGTCGAAAGGCTGGCAGTGGTCCGCTCTCTACGCGAGCCCGAACGATCAAGGAGGCTACCGCTCGTACACCGCCGAAATTGAGGGGAAGGGGGCTTACGGCGAGCTCAAGCACGAGTCTGGTGTGCACCGCCTGGTGCGCCTGTCGCCGTTCGGCGCCAAGGACATTCGCCAAACCTCTTTCGCCATGGTCGAGGCGCTGCCCTCGAAAATTGACGTCGCCGAGGCTGGCCTCAAAGCCGAGGACGTCGATGTTTCCTTCACGCGCTCCGGCGGCCCTGGCGGCCAGAACGTCAATAAGCGCGAGACCGCCGTGCACGCCGTGCACCGGCCAACGGGCTTCGCCGTGCGCGTCGACTCCGAGCGCAACCAGCACCAGAACCGCGAGCGCGCCCTCGAGATTCTAGCCGCCAAGGTGGCCAAGCTCCGCGAGGACGAGGCGCGCGCCAAAGAGGACGGCATCGCCATTTCCAAAACTACCGACGCCGCGTGGGGCAACCAGATTCGCTCCTACGTGCTGCACCCGTACAAGCTCGTCAAAGACCACCGCACCGGCGTCGAGATCCGGAACGCCGAGAAGGTGATCGAGGACGGCGCCATTCAGGAGTTCATCGACGCCATGAAAGAGGGAAGGAAGGCCGGGGAGGGCGCCGGCGAGGGAGAGTAGGGGGTATTTGACAAGATTTTAAGTATCTGATACAGTTCTATACGTAGACACAGCGGCCAACGTAGCCGCTCTCCCCAAGAGCCCGAAAGTACGAAAAGAGACGGAACTGATTCAACTTTAAAAGTCTCTCGTTACCGCCGAGTTCTCAAGCCAGGAAGTTTCTACAGCCCGCCCGCGCGCAAGCGCGGGCGGGCTTTTTATCTACACCCCCGCTTCCGCGTTTCGCGGCCGCGGGGGAGAATGCGGGGACACCCCTAAAATATCTCACCCCGCTCCCATGAAGACGCTCGCCCTGCCGCTCGCCGCCCTCGCGCTCCTCCTGTCCCTCGGCCTCGCCCGCGCGGCGGCCCCCGCCCTCTCCCTCGGCTGGTACGGCGCCGCCTGCGACGACGGCGAGGCGCAGAACCCGGGCGACCCCGCCGGCTGCCGGTACGACGCGCGCGAGCGCGCCTGCGGCGACGGCGTCGACAACGACTCCGACGAGCGCGCCGACGGCCAGGACCCGGACTGCTGGCACGGCGACCCGGTCTGCGAGAGCGAGTCCGCGGCGAACCCCGGCGGGACCGGCGGCTGCGACGGCCTCGCGCCGGCCCACTGCGGCGACGGCCTCGACAACGACGCCGACGGCGCCTACGACTGCTCGGACATGGACTGCGACGAGTCGCCGAACTGCCGCGTCTGCGCCGCGGTGGTGGAGGTCTGCGACAACGGCGCCGACGACGACTGCGACGGCCTCGCCGACGGCGAAGACCAGGACTGCGGGTGCGCCGACGCCTGGTACAACGTCTGGGACCCGCGCTGCGCCTGCCCGGCGACCGAGCTCGACGCCGACGGCGACTGCGCCCCCGACGCCTACTGGTGGTGGGGGACCGCCTGCGCCGACGGGAAGGACAACGACGCGGACGGGCTGTACGACTGCGCGGACCGCGCCGACTGCGCGGGCGACGCGGCGTGCCACGGCGGCCCGGCCGCCGAGGACTGCGGGAACACCCTCGACGACGACGGCGACGGCGCGGCGGACTGCGCCGACGGCGACTGCGCGGGCGACTACTACTGCGTCACCTTCGGCAATCCGGGGAATCCGGTCAACCGGGGGAGCGTGTACAACCCGGGGAACGCGTACTCCGGCGGCACCGGCGACGCCGGCACGTCGGGCAGCGCGGGCGCGGGCGGTGCCGGCAATCTGTTCGACGGCAGCCTGGGGAGCCGCAAGCCGGGCGGCTTGGGAGATCCGGCGACTATGGGAATTGAAAATCCTTCCCGAAACGGAAATTTGGGTGGGTACGGCCCCGAAAACACACCAGATAGCTGCCACGACGGCATCGACAACGACGGCGATTTGCAGATTGACTGCGGGCAAGACTCAAGCTGCCTCAATAACGACTGCGATGAGAGCACCTTCTGTTCGGATGGCCTCGATAACGACTGGGACGGTAAATCTGACTGTGCGGACTCGGAGTGCGAAGGGAAGGCTGCTTGCGCGGGTGACGAAGATAACTGCGTCGATCGCAAAGACAACGATGGCGACGGTTTTGCCGACTGCGCCGACTTCGACTGTTCCGGTTTAGCGAACTGCGTAGAGGAATTTTACAAGTGCGAAGACGGCATGGACAACGACGGCGACCGCCTGGTGGACTGCTGGGATCCGTCTTGCAGAGGCGATATCGCCTGCGTGGAAGGCGATGGGGATGGAAGGTTCCCCATAGACACACAAATCAACTGCGAGGACGGCAAAGATAATGACCTCGACGGCAAGATTGACTGTCGCGATCCAGGCTGTTCTGGCGCACATGATTGCACGGAGATATTTTGCAATGACCAAAAGGACGACGACGGCGATGCCCTCACCGATTGCAACGACTCCGACTGCGCCGACGATTACTGGTGTCGAAAAAAAAACGAATAACAAAAGCTAACCGAACCGGACGAAGAACCCCCTCCCTCTCGCCGCCCGCGCGCTCTACCTCGGCTGGTACGCTGGCGACCGCGACTAGCGGTGGCAAATAAAGACCGGAGACCCGGCCCCGCGCGCAAGCGCGGGGCCGGGTCTTTTTTTCCGAAAGTTTTTCCCGTCGCGAGCGCCGCTCAGAAAATAAAATAATGCCGGCCGGAGAGTTGCCTCTCCGGCCGGGTTTGTTGTTTTGCGTGCTTGCGGTTTCTTCCAGTGCCTTATGGCAGGGAACGTTCCAAGGATGACCTCGGTTTTGAGCCGTGGCAGAAGGAACGTTCGGGCGTAAATCTAGCGCCGGCGCTCTACGGCGTCAAATCCGATAGTTTTCCCCGCGTTCCTCCCGTGGCGGTCGGCTGCTACAATGCGCGGGCTAACGATGATTCACTTCGACCGCGTCACCAAGGTATACGACGACGACACCGCGGCTGTCCGCGACGTGTCGCTGCGCATCGAGCCGCAGGAGCTCGTCACCATTGTCGGCCGCTCGGGCTCGGGCAAGACCACGCTCCTCAAGATGCTCTTCGCCGAAGAGTCGCCGACCTCGGGCGCGGTCTACTTCGAGGGCGCCGACGTGCACGCCATGCGCCGCCGCGAGCTCCTCGAGCTTCGCCGCCGCATCGGCACCGTCTTCCAGGACTTCCGCCTGCTGCCGAATAAGAACGTCTTCGAGAACGTCGCCTTCGCCATGGAGGTGGCCGGCCGCCCGGAAGAGGAGATTCACGCCGATGTGCCGCACGTGCTCGAGCTGGTCGATCTGACCTCGAAGGCGTGGAACTTCCCGGACGAGCTCTCGGGCGGCGAGCGCCAGCGCGTGGCGATTGCCCGCGCCATCGTCAACCAGCCCGACATCCTGGTGGCCGATGAGCCGACCGGCAACCTCGACCCCGAGAACACCTACGAGATCGTGCAGATCATTAAGCGCGTGCACGACCTCGGCACCACCGTGCTCCTCACCACGCACAACATCGGCGTCGTCGAAGAGCTCGGCTGCCGGGTGGTGACCCTGGATCGCGGCGTTATTACCCGAGACGATCCTAAGGGCGGCTACGCCCTCTAGAGCATGTCCAAAAAACTCTCCGGCTTTGTTGCCTTCGTCGCGCGACCCCTCACCGTACAGCAGTACGGCTCGGGCTCGAGCTCCTCGGCGCCTCGCCGGGCGAGCTTTTTATCCACGCTCTAGGAGCTAAGACAAAGAAATGTTTTCCACCAACCTCCGCCGCATCTTCCGAACCGGATTCCTGCACTGCGTGCGCAACGGCTTCGTTTCTCTTTCCGCCGTCGCGGTGATGGTGGTGGCGCTCTCGGTCATCGCGGGCACCGCGATCGCCGGCGGCCTCCTGCGCACCTCGCTCTCCGCCATCGAGGAGAAGGTCGACATCAACGTCTACCTCACCACCACGGCCACCATGGAAGAGGCGACCGCGCTGCGCGTCGCCATCGAGACCCTGCCCGAGGTTGCGGGCGTCGAGCCGATCTCGGCCGAAGAGCGCCTGGCGCGCTTCAAGGAGCGAAACCAGCACGACCAGCGCACCATTGAGGTCCTCGACGAGCTCGAGGTAAACCCGCTCGGGCCGGCCCTCCTGGTGAAGGCGAAGACGCCGTCGCAGTACGCGGGCGTCGCCAAGTTCCTCGAGCAGAACTACCCGGTCGGCTCCTCGGTGGTTGCCGACGTGAACTACTTCCGCAACAAGGAGGTGATCGACCGCCTCTCGAACATCATCGACGCGGGCGACAAGCTCGGCGCGACCGTCGCGATCGCGCTCATCCTGGTTGCGGTCGGCGTGACCCTCAACACCATCCGCCTGGCCATCTACGTCTCGAAGGACGAAATTTCCATCATGAAGCTGGTCGGCGCCGAGCAGAGCTACATCGCGGGACCGTTTTTGGTTGCCGGCGGCATCTACGGCCTTGCGGCGGCCGCCCTCACGCTGGCTATCTCGTTCCCCGCGGCCTACTACCTGGCGCCCGCCACGCAGCAGTTCTTCGGGGAATCCTCCTCGTTCGCCTACCTGATGGGGAACTTTGGGCAGGTGGCCCTCCTGGTCGTCGGCTCGGGCCTCCTCGTCGGCGTCGGCTCCTCGCTCATCGCGGTGCACCGCTACCTCCGGGGGAAGGCCTAGCCCGAGCTCTCGGTGTCAGCCCGAGTCCGACGAGAAACGTCCTCAGGTACAGGTGTGCCTGAGGACGTTTCTCGTCGGACTCGCGATTGGCAAAGAAACCCGCGTTAGCTCGCCGCGGTCTTCGTGCCAGGCATCTGCGTATCTGGCGGAAATATTCCGAAAAATTTAAAAAGAAAAACCCGTCCGCGGCGAGCGGGCAGGCCAAAGTTTGGTTTACGGCTGAGCTGGCGGTTGCCACTGCCGGTGCAGGTTTATCGCCTCGTTCTCGTTCTGCGCGAAAGGTTCGAAACCTTTCGGCAAATCAGACAGCCTGACCGGCGACGTCCGCCATTTCCACGAGGTAACCTCTTCGCCTACGACGCCGACGCGAGGCACGCCTAGATTTTTCGTGGCGTACTCGAACGGGCCACCCGGAGAGAAGTGCGCGGGAAACTCGGTTCTGAGGGTTCCGCGGCGGATTTCCACCGAAGTTCCGGCGAACAGTATTCGCGGGTACAGGTGAGCGTCTTTGGCGGGGAAGCCGAAGCGTTGCTCGAAAGCGGCGCGATCGGCTTTTCGCTCCTGGGCGAGCTCTCGCTCCACCCGACGGTCGAACTCGATTCTTTTCGCCTCCGCGGCTTCTTCGCGAGCCTTCCGGTCTTCGGGGCTCTCTTCCGGCTCTGCCGCGGGGGTGGCCGGGTAGTAGTAATTGTTGACGACGGTCGGCTTGCAGGAGGAGAGGGCGGCAGCCGCGATCAGGACTAACGTGAGGATGGTAAGGTGCATACGAAAATTACTATAATTATGATTATTAATATTGTCAAATAACGTGCGCCAGCCGTGCGGCGCTTAACAGGGGATAATGTTGACTTTTTAAATAATTATGTTAATAATATTTCCGTATGGAACACCTTTTTAAAATCACAATTTCCGCTCCTCACACCCGCCAAATCGATTATTTCGACGGAGGCATTCACGAAGTCGACGCCGAGGTCTCCCTCTGGGACCTGGCGCACCGGGGCGACGTTCGCACGCTGTCCGGAGATTACCTGGATAGCTGCCATTTCGAGAAGCCGTTCGACGGCGTCCGTCGCGTCAGCACCTTGGTCTTGGCGCTGAAGGCACTCGACGAGCGCCTGTCTAGGTCGGAGTACTCTTGGGTCCTCGAGAACTTGGATGGGGGCACCTGGAGATCTGCGTCTGCGCACACCTTGCTGACCTTTGCCTCGGCCGAAAAATCTCGCGTCGAGGGGCCGCTGATCGCCATGGGGTCGCTTTGCCTCGGTCACTACGGCCATAAGCAGGGGCTCCCGCTTTCGTTGAGCGAAAAGACAAACGTGAGCCCCCGGCAAGTCAGGATTCATGGATTCGATTCATTTTTCGGTGGCGGGTACACGTACTTCCTGCTCGAGAGGGATGCTGCGTAGTCCTAATTTACCGACCTCTGCCAGCGGCTCTCAGCCGCTGGTTTTCTTTTTCCGGTCCTCGCGGCAGTGTTTGACATTAATTTAAAAATGATGTAATAAATTTTAGATGGATCCATTAACCAAAATAGAATTAGTTAGCGTCCGGTCGGTCGTCACGAGGGAATTCTCTTTTGGCGATCGCCGGTTCTCGTTCACGGAGTACCCGCCGATCTCGGTCGACTACCGGTCGGCGCGTTCGAGCCAGTATGGCTACGCGGCAATGCTTCGGCCGATCTACGTCAATATTCGTGGCGACGACAGCAAGGTTCGGGACTTCTTCAAGAGGTTCCCGCCCGTTGGCGGCAACGCCAAAAAGCCGACACTTCTCGAAGTGGCGGTGGTGGCGTTCGTGGGTGCGGTCGAGATCAGTTTTGCCGAGCGGGTAATCTCGCTCATCGACCCGCAAAATCCGTGGCAGAACGCCGACGTTGCGGCCGGTTGCGCCTTCGTGGCGTCTGCCGAGCTTGCTCTGTACGATCGCGAAATCGTGGTGGCGGGGTCTCGGGACCAGCGAGGAGATTCGCTCGTCTTCTCCAGGGACGACGAATCAGGCTGCCTCTCGCTGAGAGATGCATACCTGTCCGATTCTGGCGCCAGGGCCGAGGCTTTCCTCGTCGCCAGAAGGCCTAAGCCACAGCCTTAATTTTGTGATCTATGTCTTCGGCGGCCACGTTTACGCGGCCGCCGATTTTCTTTTTCCGAAACTTAGAAATAAGTAAAAGATTGTGTCTAGTCGCGCGCGTCGCCGCGGGTGCGGTAAAATGCCAGCCGCAAATGGCCGACGCGAAGAACCTCAGGAAAGCTTCCGCGAAAGGCCGCCCCGCCGCCTCTCCCTCTAAGAAGGCCGCTCCCCAAAAAGCGCCCAAGGCTCGCAAATTCATTTTTGTGGTCGGCGGCGTGATGTCGGGCGTGGGCAAGGGGATCGCCACCGCGTCTCTGGGCACCATCATTCAGGGCATGGGCCACCGGGTGAACCTGGTTAAGGCGGACCCTTACCTCAACGTCGACGCCGGCAACATGAACCCCACCGAGCACGGCGAGGTGTTCGTGATGCGCCACGGTCTCGAGACCGACCAGGACATGGGGAACTACGAGCGCTTCCTGGACCGCGACCTCACCGACGAGGACTACATGACCTCCGGCATGGTCTACAAGGCGGTCATCGACCGCGAGCGCTCCTTGGGCTACGGCGGCAAGTGCGTCGAGGCGATCCCGCACGTGCGCGACGAGATCGTGGCCCGCTTCGAGCGCGCGGCCGAAGCGTCCGACGCCGACGTCACCATCGTCGAGATTGGCGGCACCATCGGCGACTTCCAGAACGCGCTCTTCTACGAGGCCGCGAAGTTCATGAAGCTGCGCCGCCCGGCTGACGTCGTCTTCGTGATGGTCTCGTACCTCCCGGTGCCGGGCGCGCTCGGCGAGATGAAGACGCGTCCCACGCAGAACGCGGTCAACCAGCTGGCCGCCTACGGCATTCAGGCCAACTTCATCATCGCCCGCGCTCCGGAACCGGTCGACGAGCGCCGCAAGGAAAAGATTGCCGCCGCCACCGGTATTCCCGCCGATCACGTGATTTCGGCGCCAGACATCGCGTCTGTCTACGACGTGCCCGTCAATTTCGAGGCCGACAAAACCGGCGAGAAGATTGCGCACGCGCTCGGCATCAAGAATGGCGGCGTCGACCTGCGCCGCTGGAAGGCCTTCGTCAAAAAGGTGAAGGACGCCGCCGCGCGCCCGGTCAAAATTGCGGTGGTGGGGAAGTACTTCGATACCGGCGACTTCGTGCTCTCCGACAGCTACCTCTCGGTCATCGAGGCGCTCAAGTATTCCGGCTACCACCTGGGCGCGAAGCCCGCCCTCACCTGGATCAACTCCAAGAGGTACGACGACGACCCGAAGCTGGTCAAAGAGCTCGCCGACTTCGATGGCGTGGTTGTGCCGGGCGGCTTCGGCACCTCCGGCATCGAGGGCAAGATCGCGGCTATCAAGTTCTGCCGCGAGCAGAAGATTCCGTACTTTGGCCTCTGCTACGGCATGCAGCTCCTCACCATTGAGTTCGCGCGGCACATGGCGGGCCTGGCCGGCGCGCAGACCGCCGAGATTGATCCGAAGGCCGCGCACGTCGTCATCGACGTCATGCCTGATCAGAAAGAAAAAATCGCGCGCGGTGACTACGGCGGCTCGATGCGCCTAGGTTCCTACCCGTGCCGCCTCAAGAAGGGGACAATCGCGCGCAAGGCCTACGGCGCGGATCTGATCACCGAGCGCCACCGCCACCGCTACGAGGTGAACCCCGGCTACGTCGCCGACCTCGAGGCCGCCGGGCTCATCTTTTCCGGCACCTCGCCCGACGGTCGCCTGTGCGAAATCGCCGAGCTGCCCAAAGAGGCGCACCCGTTCATGCTCGGCACCCAGTTCCACCCGGAGTTCCTCGCCCGCCCGCTCTCGCCGCACCCGCTCTTCACCGCGTTCATCGAGGCGGCGCTCGCGAGGCAGGGTAGGGGGTAGCTGATTTGCCGGCGACCTGGCTGCGCCCAAGTGGCGCCTTTTCTTTTGGCGTGTTCCGGTGTATGTTCCGCGGCCGACGTCAGACCTTTTCCCAAAAAATAAAAATGCTTCCACCGCACCCAATTACTCACCCAGCAATTATCCTTACCGGCACCTCGACCGCCGGCAAGAGCACTCTCGCCAAAAGGCTCGCCCAAGAAACCGGCGCTCGACGCGTGAGCGCCGATAGCATGCGCGTCCGCCTGTACCGCGACAACGACTACGGACCGGCTGCCCGCTTCTACGCCGATCAGCCGTGCCAGCAAACCTACTTCGATTCGACCGATCCCGACGCGCGCTGGGAACACCTGCGCCGCCAGTCGCGCAAGCTCTGGATGGCGATGTACATGCAGTTCGTCTGCGGCTACAGAATCAGTCCCGGGCCCGTGGTGTTCGAGGGGGTAAACCTGCTGCCGAACATTGTTTCCGAAGACCTGCGCGGCATTCCGATTGTCGCCGTTGTTTGCGACGACGAAGAGGCAATCCTGGCGCGCCTCGCCGAAAAGCCGCGATGGGGGACCACCCCCGAGCTGCAGGCGCTCGAGGCGCGGCAAATTGCCCACGAGCAGGCGCCGCGCTACCGCGAGCTAACCCTCGCCGCCGGCGGCCACGTTTTCTCGTCGGTCGAGGAGGCGATGCCGCACTGCCTCAAGATTCTCTCTGGCGCCGGCGCGTCCTAGCCGGCCACCTTGACCCGCGAGCCCCTGGCTCGCGTTTTCTTTTTTCGGTTCCCGGCGAGGCTCGGGTGAACTAGAATAGGCGCATGGCTAAAAAAACTATTCAGACCGTGTTCTTCTTCGCGCTCCTCTTGGCGGCGCTCGCGGCGTCGGTGGCCATGTTCATGCCGTTCTTCAACGTGATCGCGCTCTCGGCGATCCTGGCGCTCACGTTCCAGCCGCTCTTCCGTTTCCTGCGCGACCGCGTCTGCTTCCGCCGCGGCACCCCGGCGGCGCTCCTCACGCTCCTCGTCATCGCGGGCCTCGTCATTGGCCCGCTCTCCTGGATCGGGGCGCGCGTCCTCGATGAGTCCCGCGAGGTTTACGCCAACCTTTCGCAGGCGAGCGCCGCGAGCTTCTCGGCCCGCCTCGAAGGCTGGGTCGAGGCGCCGGTGCGCGCCTACGTCGACGGCTTCGAGCTCGACCTACGCGCTTACGCCTCGGCGGTGTTCCGCTACCTGGCCGGAAACGCCGGCGCGGTGCTCTCGGGCGCGCTGTCGGCGGTCGCCTCGCTCGCGCTCACCCTCATCGCCACCTTCTTCTTCCTCAAGGATGGGCCCGCGCTGCTTGCCCAGCTGCGTCGCCTGTCGCCGCTCGACGAGGACGACGACGTCGCCATTGGCGGCAAGGTAGCCGCCGCGGTCCGCGCGGTGGTGCACGGCGTCGTCCTGGTGGGCGCTATTCAGGGCATCCTCGTCGGCGTCGGCTTCGCGGTGTTCGGCGTTGGCAACGCGACCCTCTGGGGCACGTTCGCGGCGCTCCTCGCCATGGTGCCAGGCCTCGGCACGGGCGTGGTAACCCTGCCGGCTGTCCTCTACATGCTGGCGGCGGGGAAGACCGGCGCGGCGATCGGCGTCGGCGTCTGGGGCTTCGCCGTCGTCGGCCTAATCGACAATTTCCTGGCGCCGTACTTCTATAGCAAGGGCGTGCACATTCACCAGGTGGCCATTCTCTTCGGCGTGCTCGGGGGCATCGCCCTGTTCGGGCCGCTCGGGTTCGTCTACGGCCCGGTGCTCCTGGCGCTCCTGCACGCGCTGGTTTCCTCGTACCGCGAGCGGTTCATGGGGCAGTAGGGGAAAGGCTTTTTTGGGAGGGTGGCGCGCCGGAACGGCGCGCCACTTGCTTTTATAGTAAAATATGTTATCTTTTTCCGACCGCAGTCACCCCACGCTTTAGGGAGAACGGCCTCGCCGCAGCGCGAGCCCAGGAACTCCACGGATTTGGGTAGCACGAGCCGCTAGGCTCTCTCGGACCACTTTAGGTCTCAGTGCGGCTTACGCTAACGGGCGCAGAGCGCCCACCCAACAAAAAGTGAACAATCAGTCTTCTCACGGTCGCTCCGGCGGCCCTCGCCGTTCGTTCGGCGGCCCGCGCCCTCAGGGTCAGGGTGCTCCTCGCCGTTCGTTCGGCGGCGGCCACGCGCCCCGCGCCGAAGATCGCGGCGTTTTCCGCGGCGATGACCGCGCCCCGCAGGGCGGCGGTCACGGCTCTTCCTACGCCGGCGGCTCCCGCGGCTACCAGAGCGGCGGCCAGGGCTCTTCCCAGGGCGGCTACGCGCCCCGCTCCGGCGGCTATGCCGGTCGCTCCGGCGGCAGCCGCTTCGGCGGCCAGGGCGGCTCTCGCGGCGGCTTTAGCGGCGGTCGCTCCGGCGGCTTCGGCGGCCGCGGCAAGCGCGGCGGCCAGACCATCGACGTCGAGCGCATCATCCGCGAGGAGCGCGAGCGCGCGGCGCACCAGGGCCCCGTTGCCGTCGTGAAGATCGAGCACTCCTTCGCGGAGTTCCCGTTCCTCCCGCGCATTCACCAGAACATCGAGAACCTCGGCTACAAGCTGCCGTCCCCGATTCAGGACCGCTCTATTCCGGCCGCGCTCGCGGGTTCCGATGTCATCGGCCTCGCGGACACCGGTACCGGCAAGACCGCTGCGTTCCTGCTCCCGCTCATCGATAAGGTTCTCAGGAAGCCCGGCGAGCGCGTCCTCGTGATCGCGCCGACCCGCGAGCTCGCGGTGCAGATCGACGAGGAGCTCCAGAAGTTCTCGTCGGGCACGCACGCGCGCGGCGCGGTGTGCATCGGCGGCGCGCCGATGGGCAAGCAGATTCGCCAGCTGCGCGAGATTCCGTCCTTCGTGATCGGCACCCCGGGCCGCCTCAAGGACCTCCGCGACCAGCGCGTCCTCAAGTTCGAGGAGTTCCGCAACGTCGTCCTCGACGAGGTGGACCGCATGCTCGACATGGGGTTCATCGCCCCGATCCGCGCCATCATGCGCGAGACCCCAGGCGACCGGCAGACGCTGCTCTTCTCGGCCACCATGCCGCCGGAGATTCGCGCCCTCGCCGCGGAGTTCCTCCGCAATCCGGTGACCATCGAGATCGCCTCGAACCGCTCGTCGTCTTCGGTCGAGCAGGAGGTCATTCGCGTCGATTTCGCCAAGAAGTACGACGCGCTCTGCGAGCTCCTGAAGCGCCCGGAGATGGCCCGCGTCCTCGTCTTCAACGAGACGAAGCACGGCGCCGAGAAGCTCGCCAAGAACCTCCAGAAGGACGGCTTCGCGGCGGACGCCATTCACGGCGGCCGCAGCCAGCCGCAGCGCCAGCGCGCGCTCAACGCCTTCAAGTCGGGCGCCGTTAAGGTGCTCGTGGCGACCGACGTGGCCGCCCGCGGCATCGACGTGAAGAACGTCTCGCACGTGGTGAACTACACGCTCCCGCACACCCGCGAGGACTACGTGCACCGCGTCGGCCGCACCGGCCGCGGCGGCGAGACCGGCAAGGCGTACTCGTTCGTCTAGCCAAACTTTAGCTACGAAAAAGACCGGCGGCCGCTTCGCGGCCGCCGGTCTTTTTGTCTGTAAAAGAAAACCGTCGCCGAGGCGACGGGCATGAGCTGGCGTTAGGCGCCGGATACAATCTTGAGCGAGAGCACGCCGAGGAGCTGCTGCAGGGCGAGGGCGGCGTCAATCTGCTGGCCGAAACGCTCGTCGATGAGCGTGACGGTAACCTCGTCTAGGCGCGTCAGGAGGCCGATTCCCGTGTCCGTGATTCGGACCACCACCTTGCGGCGATCGTCGACGGCGTGGCGGCGCTGGAGGAAACCTAGCTTCTCGAGGCGGTCTACGGTTCCGGTAGCCGACGCGGTCGAGGTGCCTAGCCACTTCGCGACATCCGTCATTATGACCTCTCCGCGCTCCGCGGCGATGTGCCGCATCAGGTTGGACTGCCTAGGGCTGACGTTCTCCTTGTTGAGGATTGGCGCGAGCGCGGGGGCTACCTCCACCGAGAGCTGGTGAAGGATAATGGAGAGGGCAATTGCGTTCTGTCTTTGGTTTCTTGTCTTTTGCATTTTCGTATTTCTTTGTCGGCGGGTTTTCCCCGCGCTGCTTTGGCATTCCCATCCGCACGGGTAGCCGATTGGTTCGCGGTGCGGCCGCGGCCGGAGGCGTTCATCGTCAGCTTCGCGGGCAAGAGCCCGGAGAGGCGACGCGTTAAGGCCGGCATGTCGTCTTTTTCGGTTTCGAAAGGACGTCGCGCCAACTTTTAACACATTTTCGTAAATTTGCCATTACCCGACGCGGCGGGTAGGGTGGCCGCCATGTTCATTACTAAAGGTATCGACGCAGACTGCTTCGCCGAAATGCGCGGCGGCAAAAAGTTCTACGAGCTGCGCCTGGGAGATTTTCCCGGCCGCGCGGGCGACATTCTGGCTCTCAGGGAAAAAGGTGCCGACGGCAGCTACACCGGCCAGGTGCTGGCCTACCAGATCACCTACGCCTCGACGTTCCGCCTCGACGCGCTGCCCTGGCCACGCGAGGAGGTCGACCGTCTGGGCATCGCACTCATGTCGGTCGAGCCAATCGGCGGAGGGCGGCAAGACGGCGACGTGCCGCTCAAGACCTGGCCGACCTACTTCGAAGAGGTCTTCGTTGGCCGCAAGCGCCACGAGTTCCGCCTGGGCGATCGCCTGTACCCGCCCGGCACGGTTCTGCTCCTAGAGGAGTGGGACCACGAGGCTAAGCCTCCTGCCTACACCGGCTGCTACTGCCGCGTCCGCGTGACGCAGTCGCGCCGCTGGAGCCTCGCCGAGCTCGGCCGCTTCTGGTCGCTCGCCGAAATCGAGGAGAAGGGCCTCTGCGCGATTAGCCTCTACCCGCTCGACGCCGCCTAACCGGGCGGCTTTTCTTTTTCCGCGGGGAGGGTAGGGTGGGGCGGATGACCGCGCTCGCACCTTCACGTTCCAGTGGCCAGAAATCGCCCAAACAGAAACCCTTCCGCCTCCCGTTCCGCACGCTGCGCCCGCAGCCGCCGCGGCGAGATTTCGGCGGCCGCCCGCCGCTTAACGTGTGTGGCCCGGAGGCGGGGAAGAGCCCGACCCCGAGCCACGCCCGGCGTTCGTGCCCACCTACATCGCGGGCGTGCCGATCCTCGGCTTTGCCGGCTTCCGGCTCGTCCAGCCCCGCTCCTAGGAGGGGGCTTTTCTTTTTCAAAATATGTGTTAGGGTTTGGAACGAATGCCCCTTCGAACACCTCGTCTTTTGATGACGTTGGTAGTCGCGCTGTCCGGGGCTGCCATAGCCGCCCCGCGTCGCCCCGACGATCCAATCGCCGTCGCGTGCGGTCCGCCTCCGGCTCTCGAGCCGGTCGAGCTGCCGGACATGGCCGCGCTCGCCCAAGAGTACTCGTTCTCGGCGTTCGAATCGCAAGACGACCTCTACTACGAGCCCACGGCCGAACCACCGCCCCCAGCGATTTCCCGCCACGTCGACCTCGCGTCGTCGCAGCGGGCCTCCGCCGGAACCAGAACCAAAACCGCGGGACGAGTCCGCATCCGCGGACCTCCAGCAAAAAGCAGAGCAGCCCACTCACTCATGGCGGGCTGCTCTTTTCTTTTGGCCGAACGGCTATAGCCCCTGCAGGACGTCGAGCCCGCCGGTGTAGGCCGAGAGACCCGAGAGCATGCTGGGCAGGGCGAAGGCGAAGAGGAGCAGGGGAATCACGAAGGCGGCCACCGTGATGATGCCCGTCCACAGGAAAATCGTGTACAGGCGCTTGGTGACCTTGGCCACCTCGTCAATCTTGGCTTCGAGCGCCGCGAGGCGCGCTTCAATTTCTGGCATGGGCCTATTGTACCCCCGCTCCACAAGGTCCCCATCGTCGGCTCATCGGCCGGCGGTATAATCGCCCCACGATGCTGAGCCAAAGAGACCTAGAGCAGATTCGCCAAATCACCCGCGAGGTATCCGCGGAGGTTTCCAGAGAGGTTCTTCGGGAAGAGCTACCCAAAGCTTTCGAGATTTTCGAAATCAGAATGGACCGAAAAATGGACGCTCGCTTCGCCGCGCAGGAGCGCTGGATCACCACCCGCTTCGATCGGCTCGAGGGCGAAATCGACGGCTTGGCCCAGGCTACCGCGGCCGGATTTGCCCGCGTGGACGAGCGCTTCGCTCAGGTGGACGAGCGCTTCGCTCAGGTGGATGAACGCTTCGATCAGGTGGATGAACGCTTCGCTCGGGTAGATGAGCGCTTCGATCAAATGGACGAACACCTTACCCAGGTCGACGCCCGGCTGGAGCGCGTCGAATCCAGGCTGGGCGCGGCTGACGCCCTCGACCCGGATGCTCCCGACGGCGAGGCGGGGGAGGGCCCGTGGCTCCCGCCGCTTCGCCCCGCGCCCGAACGTTAAGGCTTGGGGCCTTTCCCGGCCGTCCCCGTCCTTGAAGAAACCCCGAAACTAAGGTAATTTTTGCCCGTCCCGTCCGCTATTTGCCCGCCGCCCGTCTTGCCCTTTGCCCCCGTCCGTCCCTACCCATTGCGGGATCGTCTAATGGTAGGACCCACGACTCTGAATCGTGTTATCTAGGTTCGAATCCTAGTCCCGCAGCAAAAACGAAAGCCTCGCCGCTAACCCGGCGAGGCTTTCGTTTTTGCTGCGGGAAGCAACCGTGCGGGGCACGGTTGCGCCTAGGATTCGAAGGCCGCAGCGGGGTACCCGTCGCCCGGCCCTGCGGCGATGGGTCGCGAAGCGGGGTCGCGAGCACTTTGGCTTTTGGAATCCGTTCCAGAATCAGAGGATTCCAAAAGACTTAGTGACTCGTGACCGAGCCTAGTCCCGCAGCCAGCTTGAGCGAGGTTCCCATGTCCGAGGTGCCCTTGGTTCCAGCAGCAGAACCGCTGAAATCTCCTTTGTGTTACTATGGTGATTATGGAAAGCGTAGGCGTGCCGGAGAGAAACTCTCTTGATTCGACGGAGGGTGTCATGACAGAAAAGGTCGGAGAAAATATCCGGACAATTCCTGAATACAAGACAAAAGGGAAGCTTTCAGAATTCGAGGAAGACAAGGTGCCGCATCCCAGGAAGATACCCGACATCCGGGAGGTGAAGCTGTGGACTCTTGCCGGGAAGGATAGCGAAGCCTTCATCCAGAGCGTGCACAAAAAAATCCTTCGAGTTGGTAAAAAATCTCCGGTGCTCGGGATAGAGGCTGCAAATTTCTTGCTTGCGAATGCGCCAGATGAATGGAAGGGGTCCCGTATCCTGCTCTGGGACTTCTTCAGATCAAAGGATGATTTTCCCGTACTGAAGTACCTGGAGTTCGATACCGAAAATGAGGTCTGGCTGGTGAAGAACATCACCCTTGATGTGGGTGGTCTTGCGACGCCTGGTTTGCCGGGGGCCCACAACGGGACGAACATATGGGGCGATACGTGGAAAGTTCCTTTCGTGACTGAGCCTTTTGAAGAGTCGTACGACCTGTAGGAATTTTTGGCGTCCGATGTGCCTCGTTTTATTGCCAAGACGAGTGCTTGCGGGGCAACGCCCGAAACAGCTACGAGCCCGAGCTGCCCAGCAAAAAAGAAGCCCGGCCACCTTGGGGTGGCCGGGCTTCTTTTTTGCTGCGGGAAGCGAGGCAACTGCTTGCCTCGCGCCTAGGATTCGAAGGGCGCAGCGATGCCGGAGGCTTTGCGACGGCCGCGAGCCGGGGTCGCGGGTACTTAGCCGTTTGGCGGCCAGAAAAAGAAACTTCACCTTCGCCGCCAAATCGGCTTAGTAACCCGTGACCGAACCTAGTCCCGCAGACAGCTTGAGCGAGGTTCCTGTGTCCGAGGTATGTTGATGCTATATAATCTCGTCATGAAAAAATTAGACAAGAAAGCGGTCTGGCTCTTCTTTATCGGCTCGCTCGGAACAGTCGTCATTCTGTTCGTGGTGCTTGCGCTCTACGCACTTATCGAATCCCAGGCCGTGAGGGAAATTATCGAGCCCGATGTCGTCCTCCCCTGGGTCACCGTTGCAGCCGTCGCGCTGGTCGTGATTTCCTACATCTGGGCTCGGCTCACGTACCAGTTTTACCGCTACAACCTGACCGACCAAGGCTTCCAAAAAGAGTACGGAATCATCTGGAAAAAGTACGTCACCATCCCGTACTCGCGCATCCAGAACGTGGACATCTACCGCGGTCTGCTCGCGAGGATTCTCGGTCTCTCCGACCTCAACATCCAGACCGCTGGCGCCGGCGTGCCCTCTGGTTCCGCTGCTGGATTCGGCGCCGAAGGGCGGTTGCCCGGCCTGTCTCGTGCCGACGCCGAGCACGTGCGCGATGAGCTCTTGCGCCGCGCGGGCTCGAAAGGTCAAGGTCTCTAGGGTCCGTCGCTAATTCCGGGAAATATAGTGCCGCGCCCCGTGGGGTAGCCATCACCCCGCCACCAGAAAGGTTCTAACGTCGTCCAGCGCCCGCAGCCAACGTTTTTGAGAGAGGTCCGTGTGTTCGGTCCGTTTCAGGCTCCGAGTGGCTGGTATAGAATGTTGCCCATGGAAAAAGTAAATCCCAGCGGGTTGATTAGGAGAGGTTTCGCCTATCTCGTCGACTTTGTCGCCCTGTTTATTTTTTGGGCTTTCGTCGCAGGAAAATCATTCCTAATCTCGGCTAACTGGAGCACCTATGACGGAAATTGGGTGACCGATATTAATTATCAGAATCCAGGAAACGCGCTCCTGTTCCTCCTGCTGCTCGTGGTGTACTTCGCGGTGTGCGAAGCGGTGTCCGGGCGCACGCTTGGGAAGGTCGTCCTCGGCATCCGCGTCGTCGACGTTGTGTCTGGTAATCGTCCTGGTGCCCGCGCCGCTCTGCGAAACTTTCTCAGGCCTATCGATTTGGGCCTCGGGGTAATTTTTGCGCTGCTCTCCGGAAGGAATCAGACCCTGGGAGACCGAATTGCGGGAACCGTAGTTGTCCGGAACGGCGGGGAGGGTTTTCCCGTCGCCAAGCCGCCTACGGTTGGCAGGAAATTTCTTGCCGCCCTTCTTCTGCTCGGAGCAATTTCTGGAGCCGTTGGCGTCGCGATGGCGATTCCCGAAATCTCATCGGCCAACAGGGCGGTGCTCGAGGTGGTGGGTGCGGCTCGCGCCGCGACGGTAAGCGGAGAGTACCTCCTGGTCCACGACCGCTTTGCCACGGCCTTTCAGCGGGAGATGCCGCTCGAGCGGCTCCCGGCTCTTTTCGAAGACCAGCGAGCCGGCGAGCTCTTCCAGCTTCTCGACCTAGAAAAGCTGAAGTTTGTGCGGTGGATGTTCGCCGGCGACCAGGTGGCTGTGTACGGATTGGACGGCACATCATCCCTCGTCTTTGTTTTCCAGAAGGAAGGCGATCCGGCCACCTGGAAAGTTCTCTCGATGGTTATCGATAACCCCACGGTTCAGTAGCTCGCGGTGGGGTAACCCTCACCCCGCCATCGCCCAGGTTCGAACGTCGTCCAGCGCCCGCAGCCAGCTTGAGCGCGCCACGACCGTGTCCGAGGTGCCCCCCCCCAATGGAGGCGGCACGTGGTAGAATTTATCTATGCAAACTGAAAAGTCTTTGTTATTCAGAATGTTTTCTGGCCGCCTCAACCGTCGTGGCCTACTGGTTGGCGTCGTCTGTTTGTGGCTTCTCGAGTACGCCGCGACGATCCCTACCTACATCATGCTCTTTACGTCTGGATCTCTTGGCGATTTGGCGACCGCTTCCGCTAGGGACGTAGACCTCGCCATTGCCTCAAATTTTTTCAGCTTTTCAACTCCTTCTTATATCTACTGGGCGCTGTCTCTCGTCGTTCTGATTTCGGGTATCGGGGTGTTTGTCAGGCGTCTGCACGATATGGGTAGGGGGCCTGTCTTGGCAATTATCCTTGCCGTGACCACCGCGTACCCTACTGTCTTCGGGGTCTTTGCGTACAATTTTTCCCCCGACGTCCTAAAAATTCATGCCGGGTCAGTCTTCTTTACCGATAGCGTGATTGGAATTTTAAATTTAGGCCTGCTCCTGTTCCTCTTGCTGTCTCGCGGCGTTCCTGGCCCGAATCGATACGGTGAAGTCCCGCCGGAGAAGCAAAAAGTAGCAGAGGTGCTGCTCGGCTAATTGCCGTCCGAGGTGCCTCCGTCTGTCGTCTGATGGATTGATTGCGGGGCAAAGGCTGAACCAGCCACGAGACCGAGGTGTCCAGCAAAAAGAATTGCCGGCCACCCCAAGGTGGCCGGCAATTCTTTTTGCTGCGGGAAGCGAACGTGGTGAACCCACGTTCGCGCCTAGGATTCGAAGGCCGCAGCGGGGTACCCGTCGCCCGGCCCTGCGGCGATGGGTCGCGAGGCGGGGTCGCGAGCACTTAGCCTTTCGGAATCCGTTCCAGAGTCAGAGGATTCCAAAAGACTTAGTGACTCGTGACCGAGCCTAGTCCCGCAACCAACTCGTGCCAGGTTGTCGCGCTCGAGACGCGTCGGTGCCAGATAACGGGTATTCTCTTTTCGTATCTAAATGGGTGGGCGCTTACCAAAGACGGTAAGGTGTGCTAACGCACCATAACTTTTTGAAGTGCGAGAGACGCGGCGCTCTGGTTTTTAAAAAAATCACCAAACGGACTAGCTCAGCCTTAGCCGGCGGCGGCCCTCCTGGGCCTGCCCGACAAAATATTGACATAATATCTATATATTATATAATATTAATCGTCGTAGACCCTTCAAAAATTTGAATTTGTCGCGGCGCTCAGAAGCTCGGCTGACTTAGGCTTTTGAGCGCCGCGACAAAAATCGCCGCATCAAAATTAGGCAAACAATTCACAACGAAGACGCAATTATGAATATCCAAACGTACATTCTCCTCGGGGTTATCCTCGGCCCAATCTTCTTGGCCGCCCTTGTCTCGACCTGGTCCCAGCTGTCTCCCTACGGGCACGGTTTGGTCGCCGGCCCCAAGGATGAGCGAGTCCTCGTTACCCGCAAATCCTGGTCGCCCATCAACATCGAGGTGCTCCGCCTGGTTCTCACCAGGAGCTGGGCGCTGAAATGGAAGTGGTTCCGCGCCAAGTGCGTCTGGGAAATGTCGCTCGTGCTGGTGTCCTGCGTGGCCTTTTGGCCGCTCGTGGCGCTGCAGGCGATCGTCGCTTACGCAATATTTGTGGCAAGGAAGCTGCTTTTTCCGGTTACGGAAAAGAGGGTGTCGGCGCAGTGAGATGCCCCCGCTGCCCGGTGTCCCGATCTGGCGCTGCTCCTCCGGAGCGGCGCTTTTCTTTTTTTGGACCCTGCCGAGATCGAACCCCTGCGCCCGCGACGTCGACCTTGCCGCGCGAACCGCGGCGCACTTTGGCACCCACACCCCTCACCCAGGGTGTACACTCCCACCACAACTAATGCGTAAAAAAATGATCGGAACCTTCGTGGCCGTAGCCGGCATCTTGGTTCTCTGGTCGGTTTGGGGCTACTTCGGCTCTCGGGTGGAGCAGGCTGACTACGTTGTCCTGCGCCGGGCAGACGGCTACGAGGTCCGCGAGTACCCGGCGCGCATCGTGGCTCAGACGACGGTGGCGGGCGCTCACGACGAGTCTATGGGCGAAGGCTTCCGCATCGTGGCGGGCTACATCTTTGGCGGCAACACCAGGCGGGAGGTCATCGCCATGACCGCGCCGGTGTTCGCAGAGGCTCGCGGCGCCGCGTCTGGCTCGGAGAACATCGCCATGACCGCGCCGGTCGTGGTTTCGCCCGAAGGCGAATCGCAGGTGGTCTCGTTCGGCATGCCGCGCGCCTACACCCTCGACACGCTGCCGACGCCGAGCGACCCGCGCGTGAAGATTGTGGCCCTCCCCGCGAAGAGGTACGCGGTCGCCTCGTTCTCGTGGTACCGCTCGGACGCTCGGGTGGCGCGCGCCAAAGAGGCGCTGCTTTCGGCTCTGGCGCGCGACGGCGTCACGGTAAAGGAAGGTGTCGCCTACGCTGGCTACAGCGCGCCCTGGACGCCGCCGTGGATGCTGCGCAACGAGGTGCTGGTGGAGGTGGCCGGGTAGCTCTCTGCCGCGCCAGCTTTGCCGGTGTCCCAGGTTTCGTTTGAGGCGCGCCCCGTCGCGCGACGGGGCGGGTCTTGGCTTCTTCGCCTTTCGCCCGTGGCCCGGCTGCCGCTGAGCCTCTCTGTTCAAAGTGCTAGCCGCGGGCCATACTCGTCCCATGAAAGTCGCCGCGCTCGTCTACCCGCACCAGCTCTTCGAGGAGCACCCGGCTGTCGCGCGGGGCGCTACGGCCTACGTCGTAGAAGACCCGCTCTACTTCTCGCGGTACAAGTTCCACAAGCAGAAGCTGGTGCTGCACCGCGCGAGCATGCGGGCGTACGCCGACGCGCTGCGGGCGGAAGGCTGCGACGTGCGGTACGTAGAGCACGCGCAGGCCGCCGCCACGCCGCTCAGCCAGCTGCTCAAAGCTGACGGCGTGACCGAGGTGCGCGTAGCCGACGTCGTGGACGATTGGCTCGGCAAGAAAATCGCCCGCGAGGCGCGCCTCGCGGGCGCCGCGCTCGTCTGGCTCCCGACGCCCCAGTTCCTCACGTCCGACGAAGACGCGCGAGCGTACCGGCGCACCAGGAAAAGCCTTCTGCACCACGCGTTCTACACGTGGCAGCGCAAGCGTCTCGGCGTGCTTGTGGATAGCGGGAAACCGCGCGGCGGAAGGTGGAGCTACGACGCCGAGAACCGGCAGGCGCTCCCGAAGGGTGTGGCGCTGCCAAAGGATTACGCCGCGCCGCGGAACGCCTACGTCGAAGAGGCGATCGCGTACGTGGAGAAAAATTTTGGCGGCCACTACGGTCGTTCCGACGCCTTTGCGTACGCGGTTACCCGCGAGGATGCCCGCGCCTGCCTGCAGACTTTCCTGCGCGACCGCCTCGATCTCTTCGGCGCCTACGAGGACGCGGTGAGCGCGCGGGGGCACGTGCTCTTCCACAGCGCGCTGTCGCCGTACCTCAACAACGGGCTCTTGACGCCGCGCGAGGTGCTCGACGCGGCGCTCCGCTACGGCGAGAGGCACGCGACGCCCATCGCGTCGCTCGAGGGCTTCGTGCGGCAGCTCATCGGGTGGCGAGAGTTCGTCCGCGTGGTGTACGTGTGCGACGGCGCGCGAATGCGCCGCCAGAACGCGCTCGGGGCGAACCGAATCCTGACGGGCGCCTGGTGGGACGGCACGACCGGACTCCTGCCCGTAGACGAGTCTATCAAGCTGCTCGAGAGGTACGCGTACACCCACCACATCGTGCGCCTGATGATTCTCGGCAACGTAATGACGCTGCTGGGCGTTCACCCCGACGAGGGCTACCGGTGGTTTATGGAATGGTACATCGACGCCTACGATTGGGTCATGGTGCCCAACGTGTACGGAATGGCGCTCTTCGCCGACGGCGGGAGTATGGTCACGAAGCCGTACGTCTCGTCTTCGCGCTACGTTCTCAAGATGTCCGACTACCCGAAGGGGGACTGGTGCGGCAAGTGGGACGCGCTCTACTGGACGTTCGTGCGCGACCACGCGGAGCTGCTGTCGCGCAACGTTCGGGCCTCGTTCGCCGTCTCGCTGCTCGCGCGCCTCGCCGAAGGGAAGAGGCGGGAACACTTTCGGGTCGCGGACGAGACTCGCGAGGCGATTACCGGCTTGGGGGAGCGGCCGCCGCGAAATAGAATAGAGGGATGAGCCCCGAACAGTTGTCCTGGTACTCGCAGCTAGCCAAGCCCGTCTGGGCCCCGCCGAGCTGGGTTTTTGGGCCGGTCTGGACCGCGCTCTACGCAATTATTGCCGTCTCGTTCGGCGCGGTTTTCTACCGGGCGTTCAAGGGGGAGGTGCCGCGCGCCGTCGCGCTGCCGTTCGCGCTCAACCTCTTCTTCAACTTTATCTTCACGCCGATTCAGTTTGGGCTTCAGAGCAACGTGCTCGCGGCCGTCGACATCCTGCTGGTGGTCGGCACGCTCGTCTGGGCGCTCGTCTCTATCGGGCGCGTCTCGCCTCGTCTTCGCTGGGTGGCCTACGCCAACATTCCGTACCTGCTGTGGGGCAGCTTCGCCACCGCGCTGCAGCTGACCGTCACGTACCTGAACTGGTAGAGGCTATTAGAAAAACCTAGCCCATGAGCAAAAATTCAACCCAAGCCCTGCTGGAGTCCCACGTCCGCGACGAGTACCAGCGCCACCACGCGCTGATGGTCGCGACGGCTATGGAAGGCTACGCGCAGAAGCTCGGCGAAGACGCCGCGCTTTGGTACGCGACAGGCCTCTTGCACGACGTCGACTACGAAGAGCACCCGCACGAGCACCCGGGGCCGTCTTTGGGCTGGCTGAAAGAGTGGGGCTACCCGGACGAGATGATCCACGCGGTCGAGGCGCACGCCTACGGCTACAACGGCTTCACGACGCTGCCGCAGACGAAGCTGGCGGCTGCGCTGATGGCCTGTGACGAGCTGTGCGGCATCTTCTACGCCTACAAGAAAATGAACCCCGTGCCGTACGGGCAGATGAAGGCGAGCTCGATCAAGAAGAAGTTCGCCGACCCAAACTTCGCCGCCAAGATTAAGCGCGAGGACATCGTCCGCGGCGTCGAGGCTTTAGGCGTCTCGCTCGACGAGCACATTCAGAACCTGATTGGGTTTCTGGCGAAGCTGGACTAGGCACGAGGTCTCTTTGGGCGTGATAAAGTTTTTGCATGGAACAAGCCGACAACGTCTCCGCGCAGAAAACTAAGAAGAAAAAACCGGCAGTGTGGAAGTCGGCGCTCGTGGCGATGATGATCCCCATTGGCCTGATCGTCGTAATCGTGAACTTTAAGTACCCGCTCGGTTTGATTGGCTTCAATTACGAGTACAGCGAAGGCGTCCGCGTCGGGCGCGTGGTTAAGGTGAGCGAGCGGGGAGTGATCTGGAAGACTTTCGAGGTCAGCTTGGGCGTTACTCAGAGCGGCGCCTATATTGAGAAGTGGGACTTCTCCGTCGACTCTGCTGACGCTGGCGGGGAACAGCTAAAGCAAGCTCTCCTTGCGGCCGCCAGGAGCGGCCAGCTGGTCGAGGTGAAGTACTCGCAGCGAATCGGCGCTCTTCCTTGGCGGTCTAAAACCTCCTACCTGGCGGAAGAGGTGACCCCGCTCAGCGAGTAATCGTGACGGAGCAAGTTTCGGCACTAAGCTACCTATCGTTCAGCTAAAATCCCTCCCATGAAATTCAACGAGGTCACCTGGTACTCCAAGCTCGCGGCGTCTGTTTTCTTTATCGGCGTCCTGCCGTCGATGACGTTCGTGCTCGGCGCGCGGTACCAGGAGGCGAATGACATCGTGGAGTCTGCGGCGATGCTCTCGGCGGCCGAAGCTACGCCGCCGCGATCGTCGGGCAAAATTAGCTACGTCACCAAAGAGATCAACGGCTTCGCCGTGCCGCAGGTCGTCGGCTACCGCGACGCGGCGGTCATGGACAGAGTGAACACGCGCCTCTCGGATATGGCGTACGAGGCCGGCTGCGATCCAGAATTCCTGGCCCAGCCCGACGCGCCAGAGACCTACTACGATGCCAGCTTCTCGGTGTCGTACGCCGAGAACGATGTCCTCAGCGTCTACCTGCGCGCCTCGTGGTACTGCGGCGGCCCGTACCCGACCAACGGCGCCAACCATTCGGTCACGTTCGATATGCAGACGGGAGAAGAGGTGGCCTTCGCCGACCTGTTCGATCGCTACGTCCGAAACCGGAGCGCCATCGCGGCCACCATTTTCGCCGAGCAGATTCAGAAGTACGACGGCCCCGAGGACGGGCAGTCTTGCAATGGAATGTACTCGCTCCGGTTCGAGAATGATCAGCCGACCCTTTTCAGCTTCGCCGACGATCTCGCGTACCGCATCGAGGGCGGGGACGTCGTGGCGGAGCCAATCTTCCCGCACGTGATCGCGGCCTGCGCGGAAGAGGGGAGGGCGTCGGCCGCGAGCCTGTCTAAGTTCTTCGCGTCGGGCAGCCTGCTCTCGCGGGTTCGCTAGCCGCGAGATTTCTTTTCTCGAGAAATTCAAAAAAGAAAAGGCTCCCCGCGACGCGGGGAGCCTGGCGTTTCGAAACTACGCTTCGCCCGGATGGTTCCAGTCGAAGAAGGCGACCTTCTCGCGGGCGCTCACGTCGCCCTTGAGCTCGCCGATGTCGGGCCCGGGGTAAACCGAGTGAATGATGACCGCGACCTGCTGATCTTCCCGGCGAACCTCGTAGACAAAGGTAACGAGGTTGGTTTTCGGGGCAATGAGGCCAGCGCCGAGGCGGGCGCGTTTGCCCCAGCTCCCGCGGTTGAGGTCGAAATCTTCGAGGTCTCCCGCATCGATCTGCTCGAGTGGTGCGGTCGAGGCCCAGCCGACGGGGCCGTCGAAGGCGACGGTCGAGCTGAAAGTGCCGGGCCCGCCATCTTCGCCGTAGTAGGTCTGGACGATGGTGTCGGCCAGCTCTTTCAGCGCGCGGCTCCCGTCAAGGGAAAGGAGCTCGGGAATGCTGCGCGCCGTGAAAAAGTTTCCGGCGAGAGGTTCCTGGGTCCGGCGGAAACATTTTCCGGCCAGCCGGTCTTTGGTGCCACTGCGCGCGATGAGCGCGACGGGGAGGGTGTCGATTTTGCGATTGGTTTTAACGAACATACTGCCAGTTTCTTTCTGGTTCAGCGCCGCTTTAGCCGCGGCTGGCTTTGGGGCAGGGTGCCCCTACGAGTTACTAATTACAATATTTAAAGTTTATTGTCAATAATTACGGCGCGCCGCCTTGGGGCAAAAAGAAAAGAGCCCGTTTCGGGGCTCTGCGCGTTACAGGTCGTCGCCTGCCGTTTCCGCCGCTACGGTTCGGTAGTCGATGCCGGTTATTTCTATTTCAGAGCTCGGCGCGAGCATTTCCGCGAGGCGCGAGGCGGTGCGGCCGGACGGGTCACATTCCGCAACTCTTCCGAGTATCCCCTCCGTGAAGGGGAAGTTGGTCGTCACGATTACGATCCGGCGCTCTTCGTACATCTGCCGCACGAAGCGCATGAAGCACTCGACGTCGGTATTCGGGTGGAGCTTGCTCACATCTTGGAATTCGACGAACAGGTCATCCGGAATGACGATCGGGGCGCCGCCGTAAGGGACCGATGGGCGTATGATGTTGTCGAGCGTAAAGTCTGATCGGGAAAGCCAGATTTTCTCTACGATATCTGGCGCAACCTGCCTGAGGTGGTTTACCAGCGCCTCTACCAGGTGCGTCTTTCCTCGTCCGGGTTTGCCCCAGAACGCGAAAATTCGGGCCCGCTTGAACGGGTGCTCCTCGTTGAGAATTTGGTCGCGCATGCTCGCCAGCTTTTCGGCTAAGCCGCGGGCAGCGTCTAGAGCGGCGCGCCTTTCTGGCGCGCTGGCGTCGAATGAATCGAAGGTAGAATTTTCCCGAACTTGGGGAATGCAGTTTTTGGACATGATTGGAAAGAGGGGATTTGGTGTCGTTTTTGATATAAAAACATAATTTTGTCAAATATAGGGACGGCATAAAGTTTGACAATAAGCATATTTTATGAGTAATTATTGAACGTAAAGCATCCCGGCTGAAAGTCGGAGGCACATTCCAAAACCACACATGAACCAAGAAATAAGATACAAAATTGCCGCCCTGCACAAGACACCCGCCAAGATCTGCCTCGTGGTGACCGGCGCTTCCGCCGGCTGCCAGCAGCTCATCACGTCGGTTCCGGGCGCTTCGGGCACGCTGCTCGAGAGCCGCCTGCCCTACGATCGCGTGGCGCTCTCGCGCTTCATGAAGCGCCCCGAAAAGGTCTACCCGGTAACGGAAGAGACCGCGCTCGATATGGCCGCTAGGGCCTGGCGTAACGCGAGGGGAATTATCCTGAGCCAAGAGGGAGACCCCGAGCAGGCTTTCGGCGTGGCTGTGACCGGCGTCATTGACGCTGGGCGCGCTCAGCGCGGCGAGCTCAGGCTCCACATGGCCGTGCGCGGCTCGAACGACTTCCTGGTCGCGAACGTCATGTTCGGGAAAGACGCGGACAACCGCTCTGTTCTCGGGCGCGAGCGGGAAGGGGAGCTCTCCGACCTGATGGCCCTCAACCTGATTCTCCTGGCCTCTGGCCTAGATCAGATCGCCTTCCCAAACGATCACCTCTCCGGGAACCTGGCAGACATGGGCGGCGCTGGATCAATCCTGGCTCCATTCCGCGTCTTGCCGACGGTGACCTCGACCGAGGTTGATCCGAACCGGCACGTGCTGTTCGATGGCTCCTTCAACCCGTGGCACCACGGTCACGAAAATATCGCCGACGAGGTGGAATTGAGGACCGGAAAAAAGGTGGTCTACGTGATCACCGACAGCCATCCGAACAAAGGTCCGGTGCTGCCGGAAGAGCTCAGCGCGCGCGTCGGGCAGTTCTGTCGCCTCGCGCCGGTCCTCGTGACGAAAGGGCTCAAACTCTACGTGGACAAGGCAGAGGCGCACCCAGGCTTCTCGCGCGTTATCGGCGCAGATAGCCTGTGCCGCCTGCTCGATCCGGTGTACGGCGTCCCCGCTTCAGAGGTCCTGCAGAGGCTCCGCGATAGCGGCGCGCACTTCTTTGTGGCGGACCGTCCTCACGGTGCCGACGCGGCAACCTTCGAGGAAGTGTCTCGGCAGATTCCGCCGATGTTCCTGGACATGTTCACGCGTCTCGGCACGGTCATCGACGCGTCTTCGACCGCGGCCCGTGCCGCCGCCAAAAAGTCCTAAATTCAGGCGCCCCTCAAGCGGGGCGTCTTTTCTTTTTGGCAAAAAGAAAACCCAGGAAACCCTGGGCGCTAATCATTCGCAGAACCATTCATCGGGGAACTCTTCGATTCCGAGGCCGAGCGCGGCCGCTTTGGCTCGTTCCCACTTGGCGCCGGTCGAGCTTTCCCAGCCCGACAGGAACATGGTGGCGGCGAGGGCGCCCGAGGTGAAGATGCGGTTGTAGTAAACCTCGAGAACCTCGTAGCAGTAGCCGCCTTCTTCCGGTCTGTCCGCGCAGAGGCGCACGAGCGTCTCGAGGAAGGGCCCCTGATCGAAGGCGACGATGCCGCGTCCGCGGGCGATTTCGACCGCGCGCTCGACGCGGGCGATATTTTCCTCGAAGCTGCCGGCGCCGCCGGTGGTCATGGGGCCGCAGATCTGCACGACCTTAGAGCCGTCTTCGGCGAGGCGCCGCATGACGCCGATTGCAATTTCGGCTGCGTCTTCAAAGGTTTGTACTTCCTTGAGGCGTTGGAGCTCTTGGGGGTTTGCTTGGTGTATTTTGGAGGGTGCAATTTCGCGTAATTTGCTACGTTATTTTATTGGTTTTGTCTAGTTTTGGGGTAGGGCAGAATATTGACAATACTTAAATAAATGTGTATAAATAAAAAGAGCAATCTGGCGCAAATGCGCCGGCCTCCTCCTTCAAAATGAATAAAAGACCTCTCTACTACTGGGGCATTGGCGCCGTGTGCGCCCTTGCCGTGGCTCTCCTGTGGGGCATCTTCGGAACTCACTCGGTCTCGCTCGGCGAGGACGAAGTTCGAAGCCGCATCAGGCAGCACCTCAACGAGGACTTCCCGGTGACGGGGCTCGCCCAGGTTGCTATCAAGAGCGTGCGCCTAACCGACGCTGACCTGCGTCTCGGGGACGGCAGCATCGCCGCCGCCTTCGATGTTGGCGGCCAGCTGCGCTTCGGCAAAGAGTTCTCGATGCGCGTCCGCGCGGCGGGCATTCCTCGCTACGAAGCCGGAGCGTTCTACCTGCACCCCGAGAAAATCGAGGTGCTGAGCTTCGCCTTCAGCGGCGAGAAGCCGTCTGAGGCGCTCTCCGCTGCGGCCGACCGGTACATCTCGGACCCCAAAAAGGTCACGCTCGCGAAGGATATCTCCGCGAAGCTCGAGGGTTGGGCTACCTCCGCCGCCGAAAGCGCCGCGACCTACGCGCTGTCCAAGCGCCCGGTCTACCAGCTCAAGGATGACGGGAAGGGTTGGGTCATTCAATCCGCTCTCAAGTCCCTCAAGGTTGAGCCGGGCAAGGCGACGGTAACGTTCAGCCTGACGCAGCTCACGATCTCTGTCGTGACCGGATTCTTCTTTATGGTCCTCGGAATCGTCGGGTTCGTGGTGCTGATCGCTCACCCCACGTGGGGCGCGCCTGGTCGGGCCGTGCTCGAGGCGGCTACCGTCTTCGGGTGATGGCCGTCCGGTAATTTAGAGCCGCTCTCCGGAGCGGCTCTTTTCTTTTTTGTGTGAAAGCTCGCCGCGCGCGCTGCCAGGGGGTTACCATTGCGCCATGAGAAAAATCTACCTAGTCGCTCTGCTGCTGGCCTTGGCCGGCGCAGCCGCGGCCGCGTACCGTCTCGCCGTCCCGAACGAGAATGCAGTCCCCGCGCCCGCGCAGATTCCCGCGCCGGCTACCTCTGCGCCCGCGTTGCCCGCCGCCACACCGAGGCCAATCGTTGCGCCCAAGCCTGGCGCGGCGGTCTTTACCGCTCCGCTCGAAGAGGTCAACACCGGCTGCTTCGCCGACGGTGAGTGCTACGTCGTGGTCGGCGGCCGCCACGTCACCGTGCTCGTCGGGCGTCGCGCGGGGCCGGTCGGCTCGCTCATTGGCGTCGCGAGCATTGGCGACCTCGAGCCGCTCGTCGGCCGAACCTTCGAGGTGGTCGCCGCCGAGAATCCAGACGGCACCTACACCCTCTACGGCGACGTCGACTACCACGTTGCCCTCGTCGCGTCCCATAAGTAATGCGGACCCTTCATCCGTAAGGGTTTTTGAGCCCAAAGCTTCCGCTCCCGATTCGTAATAGAATAGGGGTATATGAAAAAAATCCTTATCGCGGTTGTCCTGCTCGCGGCCGTCGGCGCTGGGGTCTATTTCTTCCTTAACCGCAGCGCCGCTCCGGCGGCTGTTGCCCCGGCCGCGCCCGAGCCGGTAGCTACATCTACCGTTCCCGCGGCCACCACGACCGTCGCCGTTAACGAAAAAGAGACGGTCATCGGCAAGTCTGCCGGCGGCCGCGACATTGTTGCCTACCACTACGGCGCATCTTCGGCCTCGACGACCGCGGAGCTGCTCCTCGTCGGCGGCATTCACGGCGGCTACAGCTGGAACACCGCCGCCGTCGCCTACGAGGCTATGGCCTACCTCGACGAGACCTCGGCCGCGATTCCCGAGGGCACGCGCGTCACGGTGGTGCCGGTCCTGAACCCGGACGGCCTCTCTAAGGTCGTCACCGATATTTCTCCGTTCTCGAAGGACGACGTTAAGGCTTCCGAGGCGGTCCGCGTCGCCTCTCGCTTCAACGGCAACAACGTCGACCTCAACCGCAACTTCGACTGCGACTGGCAGCAGAAGGGTACCTGGCAGAGCAAGACCGTGGACGGCGGCGAGGCTGCCTTCTCGGAGCCGGAGAGCCAGGCGATTAAGTCTTACGTCGAGGCTCACGACATTGCCGGCGCCATTGTCTGGTACAGCTCGGCTGGCGGCGTCTTCGCCTCGAACTGCCACGACGGCGTTCTGCCCGAGACAGCTTCGCTCGTGAAGACCTACTCGGCTGCGTCTGGCTACGCCGCGCACGAAGAGTTCGACTTCTACGAGGTGACCGGCGACCTCACCAACTGGCTCGCCAAGCGCGGCACCCCGGCGATCAGCGTGCTCCTCACCACCCACGAGGATACCGAGTGGTCCAAGAACCAGAAGGGCATCGCTGCGGTCCTCGCTAGCTTCGCCGAGTAATGCCGCCTCGCCCGCGCTTCCGCTGGCGGATTGCGCTCGCCGTCTTCGCGCTGCTGGCGCTCGGCTTGCTCGCCCTCTGGCTACGTGAGCCCGCGGCTGCGCCGGCCGAACCCGTGGCGCCGCCGGCTCCGGTTTTGCCCGTACCGGCCATGCCCGCTCGCGCCACCGTCGGCACTTCGGTCGAGGGGCGCACGATCGAGGCGTACACCTACGGCAGCGGCGAAACCCGGCTGCTCTTCGTCGGCGGCATTCACGGCGGCTACGAGTGGAACAGCGTCGTCCTCGCCTACCAGATGATGGACTACCTCGAGGCTAACCCAGCCGCCATTCCGGGCAACCTGTCCGTGACGATCGTGCCGAACGCGAATCCGGACGGCGTTTTCAAGGTGGTGGGGAAGGAGGGGCGCTTCACGGCCGCCGACGTTCCCGCGGGAACCGATCAGTCGCTCGGTCGCTTCAACGCGCGCGGCGTCGACCTCAACCGCAACTTCGACTGCCGCTGGCAGCCGGAGAGCACCTGGCGCAGCAAGATTGTCAGCGCCGGAACCGCGCCGTTCTCGGAACCGGAAGCGGCCGCGCTGCGCGACCTCGTGGCTAAGGAAAAGCCGGTCGCCGCCGTCTTCTGGCACAGCCAGGCGAACGCGGTGTACGCCTCGGCGTGCGAGGCGGGCGTCTTGCCCGAGACCCGCGCGATTATGTCGGCCTACGCCGCGGCCGCGGGCTACTCGGCCGTCGAATCCTTCGACGCCTACCCGGTGACCGGCGCCGCCGAAGACTGGCTCGCGTCAATCGGCGTGCCGGCGATCACCGTCGAATTTTCCTCGCACGAGAGCCTCGACTGGGAGAAGAACCTGGCCGGAGTGCGCGCGCTCCTCGCTCGCTACGCGGCCGACGTCTAGCCTCGGAAAAAGAAAAGCGCCCCGGGAAATCCGGGGCGCGCTAGTTCGTGGCATCAGCCGAGCGGGTTCGCGTCGCGAACCTGAACCATTTTCGCGAGGACGCTGTCCCAGGTCGCCGGATCTTCGATCGTGGCGTTCGGGAACATGCAGCCGTCCCAGCAGATGTGCTGAACGCCGCGTTCCGCTGCGCCCTTGAGCCAGTGGGTAGAGGCGCGCACGATGTCGATTTTCCCGTTCGGGTCGTCGACCGTGCAGTGTTTGCCGGTAGCATCGTGGTCGCCGCCGCCCTTCACCGTGCCGTCGTTCTGCGCGACGTGGAAGTCGAGCGTCCACGGGCGCAGCTCGTCGGTCATTGCCTGGTAGGCGTCCCAAAACTCAGCATCCGAGTAGCCTTCTTTGAGGAGGGTGTGCTCTGGCGCATTGTGCCCGAGGAGGTAGAGGTAGGTGTGCGCCAGGTCCGCCTGGAAGCCGAGGTTGTCGCGGTTGACGCCCTTGAGAATCTCGAGCATGTAGCGCCACGAGTGCATCCCGGCCCAGCAGATCTCGCCTTCGGCGACGAGGCGTTCCCCGTACCCGGCGGCCATGCCGGCTGCCAGCAAGAACGTCTCGATGATGCGCGCGGTGCCGCCACGTGTATCTTCTCGCCACTTGGCGATGCCGAACTCCGCGGTGTCGATGCGAATTGACCCGTAGGTGCGAACCCCGGCCTTACGCAGCTGGGCGCCAACCTTGCAGGCCAGCAGAACGGATTTCAGGAAGCGAGCCTGCTGCTTCGCGTCGCCCATAGCGGAGCCGCCAATCGGCCCCCAGACCGGGGCCACGATAGATCCGACGGCGAGGCCGGCGTTGCCGACCATGTCGACGAAGCGGCTGATATCGTCGCCGTTTGCGAGATCACCTTCGCCGTTCACGTTGAAGTGCGGCGGCAGGAGGATGATATCCACGCCGTCGAACTTTTCGCCGTTTGGCCCTCGGGCCGCGGCGGTCAGGTCGATCATGCGGTCGAGGCTGACGGGTGGTTCTTTGGCGTCGGGGCCTGTTTTTCCCACCAGGCCTGGCCAGGTGGCGTTATGGAGTTTGAGCTTGCTCATAATTTTCGTTTTCTGCGTGCCCTATTGCGGGCTTCTGTTTTTTTGGTTGCGCCTCACCGCGAGGCTCGGCTTCAAAGATCACCCGCGGGCAACCTCTGGAGCCGGCCCGGACGACTGAACGTCCGGGCACGCCTTCGCGGGTACCTTTGGCCGGCAGGTTCTAGCAGAGCAGGGGAGCGGGAGGAAGCGGCCGCGGAATAATTGACATATAAATAAAACTATGCTAATATTTTAAGGCAAGTTCCATAAAAACCGAATAAGCATCAATACAAATGAATCACACCTCTCGCAAAGGCCGCGCCTTTCGGCGCGGCGAAGTCGACCCTCAGACCCTCGTGGTCTTCGGGTCAGTCATGGTCATCTTGGTGACCCTCGCCATCTTGCTCTTCTCGGGCGACGGCGGGTACGGCGGCAAGCTGCTCCTGGTGGTCCGCAGCAATGTGGGCTTCTGGGTCATGCTGACTGTCGCCGTCGCGTTCGGGATCTACCGCAAGGTAACCAACCCCGACCGCTTCCACTGGCACGAGCTGCCGGTGCAACTGGCAGTTTCTCTCGTGGTTTTGCTGCTGCTCTCCTGCCTGTTCTTCTCGACGTCGGCCAACTTGAGCGACACCGAGATTTGGAACGGGCACGTCACCGGCGCCGAGTACCACGAAGAGTGGACGGAAAGGGTGACAGAGAGGTACTGCAACGGGCACGGTAGCGGCAAGAACCGCAAGACGTGTAGCGGGTGCAAGACCCGGACGCGACGGGTTTACCACGACCCTTACTGGATCGTGAACACCACCGTCAGCTCGCTCTCGGTAAACTCGCAGACGTACCGCAACGTGGTTAGCCACTTCGGCAACGAGCGCAAGATCGACCTGTTCCACTCGGGCCAGGTGAGCGTCGGCGATGGCGACAAGTTCGAAACCACCTTCAACCCCTCGCAGGCGGAGCGCTTGATTCCGGCTTCGGACTCGCGCTCCTTCGTAAACTACTTGCAGGCTTCAGAATCCGTCAAAAAGATTCGTGGGCACGGACAGCTCTTCCCAGAGCTCATCCGACCCTACCCGCAGGTTTACGCCGGCCGCTTCGGCCACCTCGAAATCGACCGCGTCATCGACGCCGGTGTCGGCCTTCCGGCCACCTGGAAAAGAACCGTCGACCGCGCGCTCGAAGAGGCGCTGGTGCAGCTTGGGCACAGGAAGCAGGTGAACGTAATCGTCTACGCGGCCAAAACCGCCGACCAAACCTTCGCCTACGCCCTCGACCAAGCCTGGAACAAGGGCAAGAAGAACGACGTCATTGTCGTGCTCGGCCTGGACGCGTTCCCGAAAGTTTCCTTCGCGCACGTGATGGCCTGGACCAAGGTAGAGCAGTTCCCGATTAACCTCCGGAACCGCATCCTGGAGATGCCAAATCTGAGCGACGGCAAGGCGCTGGCCTCGGCCATTGTCGAAGAAATTTCGAAGCCCGCTTCCCAGGGCGGCTTCGAGCGAACCCCCATGTCAGATCTCGAGTATCTCATCGCGGATATCGAGCTGCCCATGTGGGCCCAGATCCTCATCGTCCTTTTGGGCGGCGCGGCCAGCTGGGGCACGTCGTCGTTCCTCATCAGGAACGACTTCTAAGGAAAGCAGAGAAAAACAAAAAAACATCAAGCAAGAAATTAGATCAAATCCATGAATACCCAAATCGCAGCAAAGAAACCCTCTGGCAGCATCAACCCGCTCTTTCTCATCCTGCTCGGCATCGGAGCCGTCCTCCTCGTCGGCTTCGTCAGCTTGCGCAACGGCCTCGCCCGTCAGGAAAACGGCGTGGTCGCGGCTCACGAAGAGCTGAAGAATGTTCACTCGAGCATCTTTAACCAGATGAAGTCGCAGGGGCTCGCCATCGAGAAATACGGCGACCTGGTGATCAAGGCTATCGAGGTTTCCATGACAGGCCGCTACGGCGAAACCGGCTCCAAAGCCGGGGTCCAGTGGATCAAGGAGCAGAACCCAGAAATCGATGTGAAGATCATGGACAAGCTCCAGGTCGCCATTGAATCTGGCTACAAGGAGTTTCAGGCGCGCCAAACCACCAAAATCGACCTGATTCGGGTCTACGACAACTCGCTCGATACCTGGCCTTCGAGCTGGGTCGCGTCCATTGCCGGATTCCCGAACAAGGTTACCGCCGATATGCGCAAAACCATCTCATCGGCCGCAACCGACGACATGATGCAGCGGAAACAGTTCGACACGATCAACCCGTTCTCGACACCTGCCGAGGCTAAGTAGCCTACGGCCCACGCCGGTGCGCGCTGCGCCCGGCTTTTCTTTTTGTTGCCAAAGTGCCCTCAGGATAGAATGCCCTTATGGATGAAGAGAAAATCTTTGGCCCGCTCTCCCTCCGGCAATTCTTGTACGTCGCCGTCGCGGCCGGGGCCGTATACGCCGCGTACCTGTTCCTGCCGCTCTGGGGCGCTGCCGCGGCGGCCGTTGCCGCGGCTATCGTTACGCTGCCCCTCGTCCGAGCTGTCGAGCCGCCACCCTTCGACCAGAAGTTCATTGATGCCAAGAAGGCGTCGCTCGCCCCTGAAGATTTCCAGCGGTGGCAGCGTCGCAAGGTGGCCGAGCTGCAATCTCAAATCTCTGCCCGCGCCGAGCGTGGGCTCTCCGCCGATCCGGAGCTCGAGCGCGCCAAGGCTATGGTCGAGGCGACTGCCGGCGAAACCAGGCAGGCTCCGTCTCTTTAGCTGTGGCGACCCGCCCCGACACCGTCGAGTTCATTCTGGGAAAGCTGCGTCCGGCAGAGCGCTTCCGCGTGCGCGCCATGTTCGGCGAGTACGCGCTCTACGCCGACGGGAAGGTTGTCGCGCTCGTGTGCGACGACCAGCTGTACGTGAAAATTGTGCCCGCGAGCGCGTCGCTCGCCGAATCGTGCGAGCGGGCGTCGCCGTACCGCGGCGCGAAGCCTCACTACCTGGTAGAGGAGTGGCAGCTCTCGTCGATCGACGGCCTACCCGCGCTGCTCCTCGCCGTGGCCGAAGGGCTCCCGAACCCGAAAAGGAAAGGGAAGTGACGCCCGGGTTACGTGGCTTCCTGCCGGTCGCGGCCGGCCGGCGCTGTCGGCCGGGTTGGCCCGTAACCGCGGCGGCACAAAAATTCCGCGAGACCCTTTTGAGGGTCTTTCTTTTTGCGAACGAGCCTGTAGAATTCTTCGATGAAGACCCCCGTCTACCGAGGCGCGGTCATCGAGGAAAGCCTCGATGACCGCGCCGTACTCGTTTCCCTGAAGACCCTGCACGTGACCGAAACCAGCGACCCCGACCTGGCCGCCCGCTGCCGGGTGCGCACGGTAGAGGGTAGTCGGGAAGCGTTACGGGCGCTCTCGCGGCACCTGAAGCCCGTCGGCTGGCACGCCCAGTTCTGGGACTCTCGGCAGAACACCATGATTGTCTTTCGCGGGCGGGTGTTCGAGTTCCGCTTGGCCGATCGCCGCGCCTGGGGCGAGGCGATACGCCACGGGCTCGCCGTCGGCGTGCCGCGCGAGCGGCTCGGCTCTCCCGCGTAGGAGATGCGCGAACCTTTCTCTATTCTGCCTACCGGCAGTCTTTCTTGCAGAAGAACCTGGTCGGGCCGGCGCCGAAGGCGAGCAGGATGATAGCCGCCGAGTAGACGGCGAGGTCTTCGACCTCCCACGCGCCCACCTGAACGAGCATCGTCACCACCGAGGCGGCGAAGAAGGCGGCGATGGTGGCCGTGTTGATGCGGGTGACGTAGCCGAGGATGAACACGACGCCGAACACCAGCTCGACGAAGCCGGTCGAGAGCACGAAGAGCTTGTCGGTGAACCAGTCGAAGCCGAGCGCCGGCATGAAGTTCCAGCCGTGGTTACCGAGGAAGGCGAGCGAGAGCTCTGGGTACATGAGCTTCTCGGTGAGCGCGAGCACGATGAGAGAGACGCCGACCGAAATGCGCACCACTTCGACGCCGTAGCGGTCGAGGCGTCGCAGCGGCGACCGGGCAGGCGAATCGTTGACCAGAAAGTAGAAGGCGAGGCCGGCGAGGAGCACGTTCTCGGCGAGCGCCGCGAAGCCCACCTCCACGCCGACCGCGAGGTGGAGCGCCACGAGGATGGCGGCGCCGACTCGAGGCCAGACGTTCGCGATGAGCATTAGCCCGGAAATGATCTGAGCCGCCCAGAGCCAGGTGCTCCACCCGCCGGTGACGGGAAACTCTGGCACCAGGACGAGGTTCCAGACGAGCGCTACCGTCACCAGGAAGAGGCCGAGAACAGCCTGCGCCGCGCGGTTAATGGCGCGGCGGTTCCTGGCCGCGAAGGCGGCGACCGCCCGAGGTTCGGGCAGCACGCGCGACAGGAGGGCGGCCACGACCACCAGCAGGAAGCCGATAGCCGACCAGGCGACTACCTCGGCGCTGGTGAGGTAGTAGAACGGCTCTTCGCCGTGGCGCGCGGCGGTAACGGCGGCGCTGTCCACGAACCACTTAACGTGGGCCGAGGCGGTGGCCGGAACGAGCAGCAGGCAGGCGAACCCAAAAAATTTCTTCATAAGTTGATACTACACCCGCGCCAGGCGCCGCGCCGGTGGAAAAGCGCCCCAGGCGCCGCGCAGAGACGAACGGTCGCGCATCCGGTATAGTTTCCGTGGCGAGCGATTAGCGACGCCGCGGCAAAAAACTGACATGAACAGCTTCGAACGAATGGATATTTTTTTCGCCGTCACGACCGTAGCGGTCGTGGCCGTGGCGCTGGTCGTGTGCCTGATTGGCTGGCGTCTGGCGCGGCTCCTCAGGGCGATTGGCCGTATTTCAGAAGAAGCCGCCGACGAGGCGCGGGCGCTACGCGCCGACCTCGGCGACGTGCGCGAGACTGTGCGCCGCGAAGGGTTCAAGCTACGGCACCTTTTCGGTTTGGCTGGTAAGGTCGGCTCCCGCTTCGCCGGGCGCGGCCGCAGCAAGAAAAACTAACTTTCAAAACAACCTCTATGGCGAACGCAAAAAAGAAGGCGGGTAAGGTCAGCGGCAAGGTGGCGGCCGGCGTCGGTGCGGGCCTTGTGGCCGCCGCCGCTGCCGCGGGCGCGGGCTACTACTTCTACTTCGGCAAGCAGGCGAAGAACCACCGCCGCATCGCGGCGAAGTGGGCAGGTGACCTCAAGAAAGAAGTCGCCAAGCAGGTCAAGAAGGCGAAAGCCGCAGAGCGTCAGGCGGTCGTCGCGATCGTCGATCAGGTTTCGTCCGCGTACCGCGGCGCGAAGTCTGTCGACGCCAAGGACCTCCTCCTCGCCGCGGGTGAGCTCAAGGACAACTGGCAGGAAATCGCCCACGAGATTAAGGTTGCCGGCCGTGGCGCCGTGAAAAAAATTCGCACCGTCACCGCGAAGGCCAAGAAGGCCGTCGCGGCGGTGAAGAAGGTAGCCAAGAAGCCGGCTCGTCGTTAGCCCGCAAATATAGCAACGCCCGCCCGCGCCATTTCTGGCGCGGGCGGGCGTTGCTATACAATTGGCCCGTGAGAAAAATTCTTGCCGCCACGCTCGTGGTCGCCGTCGCGGCGGGCCTCTGGCTGTATTTCGATATGGCACCGGAGGGAAAGCCGGCCCCGGCCGAAAAGGCGACACCGCAAACCCAGAAGAACCTACGCCGCGAAGATATTTCCTGGGCCACCGAAGAGGCTGGACAGAAGCCCGACGAGGAAGGAGCCGCGCCGCTCGTCGACCTGAGCGTATCGATTGAGGGCAACCCTTACCTCGTCGGTCGCTTCGAGGGTTCCTGTTGGCCCGACGGGGCAAAAGATCTTAGCGGCGGGGAAATTTCTGGGGCCACCTGCTGGTGGGCTGGCTTCGGGCAGGAAATCAGGGCTGTTCAACGGGGCGGCGCGATTGAAATTCTGCGCCGAGAAATTGGCGAAACGGAAAACGGCGAGGCGCCGTTCGTCGGCGAGTACTCGCGCGTCTTGCGGGTAGAGCTTCGCCGGTAGCGCCGCGCGCCGAACTTTTGACAAAGGCCAAACTTGTTTGTAGCGTCTGAGGCCGCTATGCCCCCTACAAAAGAAGAACAAATTCCCGTAACGCCCAAAGTTGGCGTCGGGCTCGTCGTAACCAAAACGGATGCCGGCGGCCGGCTGCAGATTCTGATGGGTCGCCGCCGAGGCGCCCACAGCGCCGGCGACTGGGCTGTGCCCGGAGGCCACTTCGATTTCGGCGAAGAGATCGAGGCGACCGTCCGCCGAGAGGTGCAAGAAGAATGCGGCCCGGACCTCAGGTTCGGCGACATGAAACCTCTGTGCATCTCGAACGTGCGCGCGTTCCTGCCGGATCGCCACTACCTGGACCTCGTGTTCCGGGCAGAATGGGTCTCTGGGGAGCCTCAGAACATGGAGCCCGATAAGTGCGAAGGCTGGCACTGGGTTTACGCGGACGAGCCGCCGACGCCCCTCTCGCCGTTTTCTGGCCCAATGCTCGAGGCGCTCGCGACCGGCAAGCTGGTTCACGAATGCTGACCCCGTCGCCCAATTGGGCGACTTTTCTTTTTGTCCGTGCGGCGCCTGGTAGAATCTCGCGGTGACCACCCGAACTTACCCCAGGCGTTTCGTCGCCGCTTTCGCCGCGCTCCTCTTGGCTTTTTCGCCGCTCGCCGCCTCGCCTATTGCCGCCGCGTCTAGCCTCGGCTTTACCCGCGTCTTCTATTACCGCGACGGGCCGAAGGCGCTCGCCTCGCTCAAGAAGAACTACCGCTCTATCGACATTCTCGCGCCGCAGAGCTACACCATCGACGGGGCGGGCAACCTTGCCGGCGAGCCGCCGAAGAAGGCGCTCCGCTTCGCCAAAGGGAAGGGGATTGCCGTGGTGCCGCTCGTCACCAACGGCGCCTTCGAGGCGGCTTCGGTGAAGGCTTTTCTGGAAGACGAAGGTGCTCGCGACGCCGCGGTGAAAGCTATGCGCGACGAGGCCGAGGCACGCGCCTACGCTGGCTGGCAAATCGATTTCGAGCAGGTGGACGCCTCGCTCAAGGACGAGTTCACCGCGTTCGTGGCCGAAGCCGAGCGCGCGCTCGAGGAAGACGGACGCTCGCTGTCGGTCGCCGTGGTGGCGAAGGTGTCCGACGTGCCGGCCGACTACCCGAACGACCTCTGGCAGAAGCTCATCGGCGTCTACGATTACGAGGCGCTCGGCGAGGCAGCCGACTTCGTGAGCGTGATGTCCTACGACGAGCCGTACAAGACGGGCCCGGTATCGCCCTACCCGTGGCTCGAGCGCGTGCTCACCTACACCCTCGAGAAGGTGCCCGCCGAGAAAATTTCGCTCGGCGTTCCGACGTACTACTGGGAGCGCGAGGTCGGCGGCAAGAACCGCATTATGGAAATTGGCGGCGCCGCGGGCGTGGCCCTTGCCAAGGAAGAGCGCGGGGCTAAAACCGGCTACGACGAAGAAATGAAGACCGCTTTCGTGAAGTACCGCACCGCGACGGGCGAGGAGCGGCTGGTGTGGCACGAGAACCGCCGATCTATCCAGGACAAGCTCCTCTTGGCGACCGAAGAGGGCCTGCACGGCGTTTCTGTTTGGGCGCTTGGCCTCGAGCTGCCCGAGACGCACCGGGCGTTCCAGGCGGCTATCAAGAAAAAGTGACGCCCGCTAGGTGCCTGCTCGTCGGGAGGTCTGCTCTCGTAGGTTTCGGTCGCTGGCCGCTCGAGCGGCCAGCCCGCGGCCAGAGGTCCTAGCGGCCGGCACGCGTCGGCGCGAGCCGCCGACGCATCGCGATTGCGCCGGCGGCGCCAGCAGCAGTGGCCAGCCCGTAAGCAATGACAATTTCCTGAAAGCCAAACCTCGCGGGCAGGTCTACCGCGCCGAGGACGAGCGCCGTGGCCCAGGAAGCCCCGGAGAGTGCCCCCGAGAAGAGCATCCACGGTCGTAGGCGGACGAAACGGCGCTCGTCGCCAGCTGCCCGGGCCGCGATGGCCGGCACGTGAATCCGGTGAAAGATGAGGCCGTTGAGCGTGAGCACCCCTACCGCGAGCATCTTGGCGGCGAACTCTGGGTCAGAAAGGTATTTCGCGGGGTTCATCGCGAAGAGGCCTGCGCCCGAGAGCAGCAGAACGGCGAGGCCGAACCAAACCAGGCGGCTGCCCAGCTTCACGAAACGAACCTCTGGCTTCGTTACCCGACGGTTCGCCGCCGCCGTGAGGAAAATGAAATCTGAAACTACGGCACCGCCGAAGCCAACCGCGAGGCCGGCCAGGTGCGCTACCGTCAGAGCGTCTGGGATTGTCATGGCGTGATTCTACCTTGGGCAAAGACGGTGCGTTAGGCGCTTTACCGGCCGGCGTACCCAGGCGATAATGAGCGGAACGAAACGGTAACCTACCATCATGCGCCACCGCTCAGCCGCCCTCCTGTCCGCCGCCGCGCTCGCCCTCCTCGTGTCTCTTGGCCTCGCTCGCGCCGCGTCTTCCGCCCTCTCGTTTGCCTCTCTGCTGGGCCTGGGCGAGGAGCGCTGCGAAGGTCGCGCCTCGTGGGAAGCTCGCAACCCAGGGGCAGCTGGAAAGTGCCTGCCCCCCGTGCCCGAGATCGAATGCTTCGACGCTATCGACAACGATTCGGACGAGATGGCCGACTACCAGGACCCGGATTGCAACGAGTATTACGGCAACGGTGACG
>JBILMG010000015.1:0-17714 GCA_044375695.1 Minisyncoccia bacterium
CGGTCACCTCTTCGGCAGCCGGAGCGGCCTCGACGGCGTCCGAGATGCTGATCATGGCCATGCGCATGCGCTTGGTGATCTCCTTCGCGGCCTTGCGGCGCACGTGGTAGAGCTTGGCCTTGCGAACCTGAGAGCGCTTGGAGATCTCGATCTTATCGATGATCGGCGAGTAGAGCGGGAAAATCTTCTCGACGCCGTAGCCACCCTGGTTGCGGCGAACGGTGAAGGTGGCGCCGGCTTCGGTGCCGTGCTTGCGGGCGATAACGAGACCCTCGAAAATCTGAATACGGGTCTTACCCTTTTCCTGAATCTTCTGGTGGACGCGAACGGTGTCCCCCGAGCGGAGGTCGAGCGACTTGCGGGCGTCGGCGTTGGCGGACGTGAAGGTGATAGCCATAAGCGGCAGGGAGACTATCACACGCCTTTTTCGGCGGCAAGGCAAAGGAAAAGCCCCAAACTTGGGGCTAGTGGGTCCGATCAAAGACCGTTTCGTCGTAATAGGGCACCCCGCAAGCGGGGCCAGACGAGAAAGGCTGGTAGGCCTGACGGTGCGCCGAAGCGACAGCGTCGGCAAAATCAACCTTGTCGAGGAAGGCCGGCACGTCAGATGGGTATGTTTTTGGGCTTGTATTCATAGGGTCTAAAAGATTCCTTTTCACCGACGACAATACGCCGGCGGCAGAAGGTGTCAAAGAAAGGAAAAGCCCCGGGTAGACCGGGGCGGGACAGCCTACTCGGCCTCGGAGGCCGCTTCGGGAGCCTCTTCGGCGGGGTCATCCTGGGCGACATCGTGCGGACGGATTTGCCCGTCCCCCACCGGCCGGGACATCGGAGCAAAAGTTGGGTGGTCGTGGGGATTGCCGCGGAGACCAGATCCGGCAGAGGTATTCGGCGAATAGTGACGAGTGGACATGGATAACTATTTGGTATTCGTTTGTCTTTTTTCCTGAACCTCTAAAGAGAGCGTTCAGCGCGGGAGCGTAGCACCCGCACCGGGAACGTCAATGCGCTAGATCTGCGCAGCCGGGCAAAACTTGGCAACGGCGGCGGCGAAGTCTTCCGGTAGCGGCGCCTGGAAGGTTTGGCGCTCGGCGCCGTCATCGAAAGAAAGCTCGCGCGCGTGGAGCGCTACCCGGCTAAAGCCGAGCGCCATCGGGCGGCGCGGCGCGTACAGGCGATCCCCCACCACTGCGTGGTGAATGGCGCCGAGGTGCGTGCGAATCTGGTGCGTGCGGCCGGTCTTCGGCTCGGCGGACACGAGGATGAAAGCCTCTTCCTTGTTGCGAATCTTTTCGCGGACGCGCGCCAGCACCTTCACGTAGGTCTCGGCCTCGCGGAGCTCGCCGCGCGCCATGGCGCCCGCGCGCTTACGGCGGAAATCGCCGCGGGATCGGCCAATCGGCATGTTCACATTGCGCTCGTCCTCGACCATATTGCCCCAGGCGAAGGCCAGGTAGCGCTTCGCCGTGCGGCGGTCTTTGAACTGCGCCTTGAGGTCCTCGAAGGCCTCCTGGGTCTTCGCGACCACCATCACGCCCGAGGTCTCGCGGTCCAAGCGATGCACGATGCCCGGCTTTTCAATAGCAGAGCCGTCGGCGCGCACAATCGGCTCCCCCACCCCGACAATCGACGGGTAGCGCGCCACGAGCCAGTCGCAGAGCGTCGGTTCCGCAGTCTTGCCGTCCGGGTGTACGACCAAGCCGCTCGGCTTCGCGACGACGAGCCAGCGATCGGTTTCGGCGATGAGGATGGGTTCGGGGTTCATGGGAAAATTAGTACGGTCAGGCTCAGAGAAAGAAAGCGCCAGCGATGGGCTCGCTGGCGGAACGTTACTGGTTCTGGCGAAGGCGCTCGTAGAGCTCTCTCATGGCTTTGATGCCATCGGATGTGCCGTAGGTGCCGGCCAGCTCCTGCGCGGCGCGGAGGGCGACGACCTCTGGGTGCTCAGACAAGGCAGCCTCAGCCGTAACGAAGGTTGTGGCGGTGGGCTGCTGGTCGATGTACTCGAACACGCCCGGGCCTCGCGATTGGGGTTGGTTGGAGTTCATTTCCTTTTTTCTACTATTTTTTCAAGAAAACGCAAGGTTTACGCCACCGTCTCGCCGAACCTCGGCGCGACCAGGGCCTTTCTCGACACCTCCTGCCCCGCGGCGGTGACCACAGAAACGAAGCGGGTCGGACGGTCACCAGACCGCATCAGCGACGCAAGGTCGGGCCCCGCGGCGACGGCCGCCTGCCTAACCAGGAAGGTCGAAACCGGGCGCTCGTCAGCCTCAGTCGCGAGCGCCCTTGCGGCTGCGGGACCCAGCTGATCAAAAATACTCTTCCTGAAGCCCGGGACGTCACGTCCCAACGTGAGCGCCAGGTGCGCCTGAGGATTCGCGGCAAAAGCGGCGTCCACCGACTCGACCGAACCCGAAGCCATAGCCTCGGCCAAAGCCTCGAATCGAGCGTACGCAATTTTGGAGCCGTCACGCTCGGCCACCGCCTCTTCGACGGCGAGCACCGCGGCGAGCGCCTCGGGGTAAGCGTTCAGAACTTTCTGGTGCGCGCCAAAAACGTCTTCCGAAGAAATCTTCGCGCTGTCGACCGATGACTTCACCTGCACGAAGCGGACCTCGTCGGCCAACCCGTCGACGCCGGTAGCGACCTCGACCAGGTCTACCTTCGCCATCACATCGAGCTCGACAGAGGAGAAGCGCCTCTCCCCCGCCCCGAGCGGGTGGCTGCGAATGTACTCAACCGTAGACCGAGCGCCGCGAGCAATATCCGCTAGCTTCTCGATACCTTTCAGGTCCGGCCTAGCCATAGCCAAAAACTCCTGCGTTTCCCGGATCAGGTCGTCGGGGCTTCCTTTGTACGTCTGGAAGGCGCTCTCGAGAGCGGTCTGCAGCAGGGCGCCGCCCCAGGTATCAACCTCGTCATCGACAACAACCCCATTCGCCGGATTGAGCAGCGCCATGCCGAGCGCCGAGCCCGGCCTCTTCTGGGTCACGCCTTCCGCCACCGCCGCGCCAAGCTGGCCGCCGCCCTCGTTGAGCTCTGCCCGGAACGGCTGGTTGCGGCGCTGATCGATGACAGGCACCCAGAGCTGCTCTGTCTGAGATTCGCTTCCTGCCCCCTCATTTTCTGGCAGAGAGAGGCCTGAGGGATTTTTTTCTGGATTCATGAACCTATTATGACAAAACCCTGCGCCCGCCGCCCAAAAAGAAAAGTCGCGCTCGCGCTACCGCAAGGCGACTACTCGGCGTGTGCGAACAAGAAGACGTGAACGTTACCCTCTTCAACCCGCTCGCTACCAATGTGCCGGTAGCGAGGGTCTTTGAGGAACTGGTCAGCGACGGCATCGTCGGCGACCAGAATCCCCTCGGTTTCAACATGGGATAGATCTTCGTCATTCATTCTCCGAACCGCCTCGGCAATTTGCAGCCGAAATTCTTCGGTGCTGGCCTGCTGCTGGAGATTGAAGTTCATAGGGTTTTCCATTGTATTACTTTATTTTTTAGAACTGTCAATGTGCGCGCGGTACGCCTGGTACTCCCTAAGGTGAGCGCGAACCCCCTCTACGCACTGTTCGTCTGTCTTATCGAAGCGAAGCACCGCCGGCCGGCCGTCTCGCGCGGTGAACTCTTCAACCTGGGGATCTGCGGAAGCGTTGGTGCCTCGGCCAAAATCGATGAGCCACGGATTCCCGGTTTCAAAATCGATCATGACGTTACGCGGCGCGATGTCGCGGTGGAAGATTCCGGCTTCGTTCATTTTTTTGACGAATGACAGGAGCCTGTCAGCGAAGACGTCCGCATCGAAACCCTCAGGGAGAGGGATTCCCTTGAATGCCATTTGCTCCAGGTTGCAGCCGGGTACCTGCTCCATCAAAAGAATGTCGTAGGAGTCGTTGACCGCGTACCCTTCCCCATCTTCGGAGCCCGTAATGTGCAGCGTCCGGTAAACCGTCGGAGCCTTAACGAATTCGTCTTCGATTGCGGCTGCCCTGTTGGTTAGGTACGCCTCCATCTTGGGGGTGGTCGACCACGGCCGCTCGGCGCGGCGAGCGGCCTGCTCCCGATAGTCTTGGCGATACTTCTGCGGAACTTTTTCCTCCGTTCGAGCGGCTACGTCTCGTACCAAAGAAACTTTCTGGCAGAAGCGCTTATCCCTCATAGAAAAACTGAATACACGCCCAACGGCGCCCTCTCCAAGAAAAAGATCGGGGCGTTCGAGCAGCGCGAGCGTGTCCCTAATCAGGTGCCGGTCAGATCGCCCCTCGAGGGTCTCCGGCGACACGTGCGCCTCCTGACGGAAACCGTCTCTTTCGTGGGAAACCGCAACAGATTCGATGCTCATACGACAATACTACCAGGTGCGCCCTGAGAGATTCGAACTCCCGACCCACCCGGTGTAAACGGGTTGCTCTACCAACTGAGCTAAGGGCGCGCCCGGACACCTTACCAAACAGATTCGCCGGCTGGAACCTCCCTTTGATAGAGAGCCCTCGCCGCGCTAGTATCCCCGCCAGATGCTCCCCTGCTTGCCCAAGTGGCGGAATTGGTAGACGCGCAACGTTCAGGTCGTTGTAGGGTTTATCCCTGTGGAGGTTCGAGTCCTCTCTTGGGCACAAAGAAACACACCCGCCCTGCGGGTGTGTTTCTTTGTGCCCAAGAAGCGGGGCGCCTGCGCGCCTCGCGTGAGGGCTCGAACGGCCGGAGCGTTACGAGGCGTTGCGCCGAGTCGCGAGGCGGGGCCGCAGCTTCCTCTGCTTCGGCGCGAGGAGAGACGTGACTCGAGCCTGAACCCTGAGCTTAGAGGGCCTGCAGGATTTTTAATTGTGCCAGAACACGCCATACGATACTGTTTCGGCTGTGCCTTACAAGGACAGAGAAACTCTCTACCGGGCGCAAAAGCGACACCGAGAGCAGGTGCGTGTACGTCTGTTCGAATTCTTGCGAGGCAAAAGGTGCGCAGATTGCGGAGAGGCTGACCCGATAGTTTTAGAATTTGATCACATCGACCGGTCCTCGAAATTCAAGACAGTCGCAAAAATGCTTTCTGGTCACTACTCCTGGGTATCTATCCAGAAAGAAATCAGCAAGTGCGAGATTCGGTGCGCAAACTGCCACCGAAGGAAAACCTACGCTGAGTTGGGAGGTTTCGGAATCAAAGCCCCTGTAGTTAAACGGATATAACTGCGGACTTCTAAGCCGCTGTTCGAGGTTCGACTCCTCGCGGGGGCACAAAAGAAAAGCGGCCTCGGGGCCGCTTTTCTAGTTGGCGTCGGTGGTCGTCGCGACCGGAGCGGTGGCCGGAGCGGTCGTGGTGGCCGCCGGTGCCGCCGGGGCGGGGCCGCGTTCGTCGAGCGTTCGCACCATGTCGGTAGCCTCCGGGACCTCGAGGGTGTCTTCCCCGCCGCGGCGCAGCTCGCCGGCCGCGGCAGCTTCGCGGACAGCCGAAAGCCGCGACTCGGCATAGACGCCGCCGGTGATGACCGAAAGCAAGCCGACGAGCACGATGACCCGCCAGTCGGTTCGCACGCTCGAGCCAAAAATAGAGAGGCGGCGACCTTTGCCGCTGATTCTCTGCTTCTCTCCGAAAATCTTGATGTTCATGTTACTTGGCAGCTACGGCTAGACCTGTGGTGAGCACCCACGAGCCGTCACCCTCGTCCGCGGCAGCCGACAGCCGGAGCGAATCGACGCGGGAAACCAGCGGAATTTTTTCCAAATTCGAGGCGAGCGTCAGCGTCTCAACCCACGAGCCCCGCGCCTCGACGGTTACCGAGACAGCTGCGTAGGGGGCGCTGGTGGCGGTATCCAGATCGAAATCGCCGAAGTGATTCGGGTTTCCGTCCCAGCCGAGCACCTCGACGCTGAGGAATGACGAGGTGATACCGCCGTCCTTAGCGGCCGCTTCGATGGATCGCAGCGCGGCTACCGGCTCGGCGCGGGGCGCGAAACGGGGCGCGAGCGCGGCGGCGAGGTCGGCGTTAGCCGCCCGAGCCCCCTTCACCGCCGACGGCACCAGCGCCTCGTCCGGGACAATAGACGCGCCTATTTCCTCCGCCAAAACCTTAGCTTCGGTTTCGAGCTGGCTCTCGTACCACGACGCGACAGAGCCGATAGCCACGAAGAGCGCCGCGAGGAGCAGGAGCGGCAGCGCCCCAGAGGAGAAGCGGCTACGCCTGGGGAGCGGCTTCCCCTTCTTCGGCGAGGCAGCCACAAAAGGCGCCGCTACCGGCGCGGCGGCCGGCGCCGGCGCAGCTTTTGCCAGGGGCGCGACCGGAGCAGGAGCCACAACCTCTTCGGGCGCGGCGGCAGGTACCCCTTCGGTAGGAGCGGCGACCGGTGCCACGTTCTTGTTTTCCTGGTTAGGAGGCATCTTCTTTGAGGGTGAGCGTCACCGAGAACGGCGCGTTGGACTCATTGGCGAGCGCGGCCACCGGGACATCGACGTTCGACGCGCCCGGAATAGCCTCGAGGTTTGATCGGAAAAGGAGGAGCACGTCTCGGGTATCGGCCATGCCCTCAATTTTAGCCTGCACCGTCGAGGTGCCGGTACGGTCGAAAGAGAAAGTCGCCACCGAGACGCCTCCCGGCACCGCGCGGATCACGCCGTCAGCGGCGACCGAGAGTCCGTAGTGGCCGACAACTGACGCGGCGGCCGCATCCTTGCGGAGGGCGTTCGCCTCGCGGGTGGCCTCGCCGTACTCTTTGGTTTCGGCCGAGGCGCGCAGGGATTCGGCGCGCGCCGACAGCGATTCGACGGCGCGGCGACCTTCGACGATAGCCGGCACGAGCGCGAGGCCGTAAGCGGCTACGCCGCCGCCAATGGCGAGCGCGAGGCCAGCTGCCACGCGCGCCGCGTAGCGGCGACGGATGGCGCGGGCGGCAGTTTTTGGCAGGAGGTTCAGCACGGCTCTTAAGATTCTACTCTGCCGCCGAGAGCGCGAGGCCAGCCGCCGCCGAGAAGGCGAACGAGTGAGCCTTCGGAATGTCGGGCACGAATGTCCCCTTCTCGAAGCAGTTCTCCCACGCGTCGCCCGGGCGGACGCGAATCTGCAAACCCTTCGCCAGGAAATCGACCAGGCCCGGCGCGGCGGCGTACGGGCCGCCGAGCACCGCGTCCTCGATTTTCGGACGGTAACCGGCGTGGTTACCGGTGAACCAGTACACGAGCAGCTGGTTCACCTCTTCGCGGAGCGCCTTCGCGTCAGCCGAAGACAGGTCGAGCGCGGCTTTCTCGCCGGAGACGGTGAGGATCGAGGAGAACTGCACCACGCCGCGCTCGACGATCGCGGCGGTCACCGCCGACGGCTCCACATTGAGCAGCAGGTACGGCGCGAGGTCACCTTCTGGCACGAGGGCGCGGGCCAGCGCGCGGGCTTCGGTCTGGAGACCCACCACCTCGAGCCCCGCGCCTTCGACCAGCTTAATGACCGCATCTACCTCTGCCCGCGGCACCGCCGTCACGGCCACGTCGAGGTGATCGGTGTGGCCGCCGCCGAGAATCTGGTAGTCGAAAGCCACCTCTTCCGGCGGCAGCGGCACGTTTTCCTGCACGCGAAACTCGAGCGCCTGAGAGACGCTCTCCCCCGCCACCGCCGGAACAGACGCCACGAACGTGTAGGTCTTCTTTTCTGGGATAGAGGCCACCACGGCGCGAAGGCCGCAGTCGCCCGCGGCGAGCGAAATCGCCTCGGAAAGGTTCTTGCAGGTGGCGCGACGCACGCCGGTTTGGTCGGGCGAAGCGGCCAGCGGCTCGACGCACACCTCGACCGCGCAGGTCGGGACAAGGCCGTGCCCGTCACGGGAAAGCTTCACCACCCGTACCGCGCGGTCGGTGATGTCGAGGCCGACCGCGCCGAGAGACAGCCAGTTAGGAACCGGCGTGGCGCGGTCGAGGAATTTCGAGAACGAATCGAGGAGCGACATTGCCCCGAAAGTATAACGCCCCGCGGCGTTTAGCCGCGGGGCGTCCGTGGAAAATTAACCGCCTTAGCCCAGGCGCGTACCCGGCGCGACCGCGGCGGTCGGCGAAAGCAGCGCGAGGCCGTCCTCGGTCTTCGCGGCCAGAATCATCGCCTGGCTCTCGAGGCCCATGATCGGGCGCGGCTTGAGGTTGGTGACGAACGGGCGCTGAGCTCCCACCAGCGACTCCGGCGCGAACGATTTCGCGATGCCGGAAACCACCTGGCGAGGGCTCGCCTCGCCGAAATCGACCGACAGCTTCAGGAGCTTCTCGCTGCCCGGCACCGGCTCGGCGGAGAGGATAGTGCCGACGCGCATCTCGACCTTGGCGAAATCGTCGATAGAAATTTTTGGATCCTCTGCCGGCGCCACAGGCGCAGCGGGAGCATCCGGGGCGGCAAAGGCTTCCGCGGCGGCTTCAGGCTTCGCCGGCTCGGCGGGCGCAATCGGGCAAACGTCGGGCTGCTGGTTTTCGTCGCTCATCTAGTTTTCGTTACCTTGGTGTTTCCGTAGCTCGAGGAAGCTCTGCAGCATAACGGCGGCGGCAGAGGCGTCGAGCGACGCGTTCTTGCCGGTGACGCGCTCGGCCTCGACAGACGTCATGAACTCGGGGTGCCAGTAGACGGCGAGATCGGACTTCTCGAGCTCGCCGGCGAACTGGCGGGCCTCACTCATCACGCGGTTGTCCCGCATCTGGTAGTTCTTCGACTCCCCCATCACGATTTCGGCCTCGCGGTCGCGGGCAATACGCACCACCTCGCGCAGCAGCTTCGAATCGTTCGGCAGGACGGCGTGCGGCAGCGCGATCGTGCCGCCCTCGTCCGAGAGGGCGAGGCCGACGCGTTTGGTGCCGTAGTCGATGCCTAGGTAGCGCACGCCGGGCACTCTATCGTAATGCGACGACAGAGTCAGGCGTAGAGGCCAAGCGAGAGCGCGGCCACAACGGCCGAAGCGGTCGCCAAAAGGCCCACCAGCTGGTAGGCCATATTGAAAGCGACGAGCTTCAGAGACTTCCCTTCCCAGAGGTAGCCGCCGAGAGTTACCGGGACGTAAAAGCCAATCCAGATCCAGAATGCCAGGGAGAGCGCGCTAGGAAAATCGAAGGCGAAGGAGAAGATTGCGCGCGCCAGCACCGAGGCGAAGACGACCTGAGAGAGGAAGCCGAGGAGCATCGCCTTCGCCGGCGTCATAGCCATCGCTCTCATAGACTCCCGGGTGTACCCCATCATCTTCATCCAGCACTTTCCGAAGACGGGACCGTACCAGAGGGCGCCGACGATGAACGAGACGATGGCGGCGATGAGGATCGGGAGGATCATGGGAAGGGTTATTGGCTAGCTGCCTTATTCTATATGCTCTGGCGGTAAAAATTTTTTAAGAAAGTCTGCCGCTGCCGACCTCTCGCCGCTCGGGAACGCCAGCCTTCTTCTTGTTCTCGGCTTCAATCTCTTCGACGATAGCCTCGAGCAGTTTAGGGCTCTTCTCCGTGATGGCTTGGACAATAAGCTGGCGCTGCCTATCGGTCACGCTTACCTCTTCCGGTCTCGCTCTCGAAGCCCCGATCCCAAGGGTGACCCCCAACATGAACAGAGCCCCGCACAGCAAACTGAGAGGGTCGTTCAAATTGCCCCCCAAGAGAGGTCCCCTTATGAAGATCACCAAGAAACTGACCCCGCAAAGAGCGAGGCACAGAGAGGTTAAAAAATCTTTCGATCTCAAACCTTTCTTAATTTTCGAGATAAAGAGATCTACGCCAAATAAAATCAGGGACAGCAAGAACGAGACGATCGAAAATGCCACCAAGGGAGTGAGGGTGCTCTTGTCTCCCGTGAGCACGTGGTTAGTTATCGCCGTAACCATAGAGGAGAGAAACAAGAAGAAGGCGAGTCGCGTTAAATTTGTCGCCCTGTCTAGCCGCGTCATTGTGAGAGCAGTATAGCGAAGGGTTAGTTTTCCATTCTGGGGGGGGCACGACTCTCCTCGCGCTTCGGCGCGGCGCCGAACATCGCTCTGCCTTTCGAATCCCACGCGCGGGGTGCGCAGGCACCCCGCTCCTCCCCGCGCAAGAAAATTCGCCGCCCAAAGGCGGCGGAATTTTCAACGCGCGGGGAGGGTGGGATTCGAACCCACGGTCCCCTTTCAGAGACTCCGGTTTTCAAGACCGGCGCGATAGACCACTCTGCCACCTCCCCAACGGGAAGATACTAGCGAGTAGCGGTAAAAAAGAAAGGTGGCGAACCCTTAAAACGTAACCTACTAGCTATTTTGTCAATAGTGCGCTAGGGTGCCCGCACTATGGAAAAACACCCCGGCAAGCGCGGATTCGGCGGCCCTAAAAAGTTCGGCGGCCCGAAGAAATTTGGAGGTCCGAAGAAGTTCGGCGGCGCCGGCAGCTTCCGCAAAGGCCCGGCCGGCCCTCGCAAGTTCGGCGGCCCGAAGCCCGAGGATGGCGTTAAGCCAGAAGGCCGCGTCGGCGGTGCCTGGCGCGCGCCGGGTATCGCCTCCCCCGCCGCCCCCACCAGGAGCCGCGGCGATTTCCGCGCGCCCCGCCCGAGCTACGGCGAACGCGGCCCCCGTCCGGAAGGCGCCGGCTACTCGCCGCGCCCGTACACCCCGCGAACCTACGGCGCCAACCGTCCGGCTGGCGGCGGCTACGCGCCGCGCGCCGAGGGTGCCGGCTACGCGCCGCGACCTTTCAGCCGCGGCCCGCGCGAGGGGTACTCTTCCTCTCCCCGCCCGTACACCCCGCGACCGGAAGGCGCCGGCTACGCGCCGCGCGCCCCGCGCCCGTACGGTGACCGCCCGGCTCCTTTCAACCGCGAAGACCGCGGCGGCGATCGCCCGTACACCCCGCGCCCGAGCTACGGCGCCCCGCGCCCGGCTGGTGGCGGCTACAAGGCCTACACCCCGCGCCCGTACAATGACCGCCCGGCGCCGCGCTTCGAGCGCCGCGACGATGCGCCCCGTTTCAGCCGCGATGACCGCGGCCCGCGCCCGGAGTTTCGTCGCGATGACCGCCCTGCCCCGACTAAGGCTCCCGAGAAAACCTCTTGGGGCGTTTCCGCCGAGTGGTACGACGGCGCCGTCGAAGCCGAAGGCTCCTACCAGAAGGAGCTCATCCTCCCGAACATGCTCCGCCTGATGGCGGTCGAGAAAGACGAGAAGGTTGCCGACATTGCCTGCGGCCAGGGCTTCTTCGCCCGCGAGCTCGCCAAGGCCGGTGCCAAGGTTACCGGCGTCGACATTTCCCCGGAGCTCATCGAGATTGCCGCCGCCCGCGGCGAAGGCGCCGCTACCTTCGCGGTAGCCCCGGCCAAGGAGACCGGCCTCACCAAGTCTGGTTTCGACCAGGCGATCATGGTGCTCGCCCTCCAGAACATCCGCGAGATGGCCGAAACCCTCGCCGAAGCCGCCCGCATCCTCAAGAAGGGCGGCGCGCTGCACCTGGTGCTCAACCACCCGTGCTTCCGCGTCCCGAAGAAGTCGTCCTGGGGCTTCGATTCCGAGGCGAACGTCCAGTTCCGCCGCCTCGACGCCTACCTCACCGACGCCGCTGTGCGCATGGAAATGCACCCGGGCGCCGCGCCGGAAATCGCGACCGCCTCGTTCCACCGCCCGCTCCAGGCCTACTTTAAGGCGCTCGATAAGGCCGGCTTCTCGGTGAGCCGCCTCGAGGAGTGGAGCTCTCACAAGATGAGCCAGCCCGGCGCCCGCGCCGAGGCCGAGAACGTGGCGCGCCACGAGTTCCCGCTGTTCATGTACGTTCGCGCCGAGAAGCGCTAGCTCCCCGGCCCGAAAAACCGAAAAGAAAGGACCCCGACGCTCACGCGTCGGGGTCTCGGTACAGGCAGCTTACGCCGTTTTTCCACATAGTCTTCCAGTGCACCGCGTGCCGCTGCCCCTCCTCGAGGCCGTACACCCGGAGCGATAGCCCGAACGTGGAGATTTTATGGCGGAAAGCCTTGAAAAAGGCTTCACCCACCTCCCATCCGTCAACGAATCGCTCAACGCTCTCGGGGACGGTGAGGTAGGGCTGCGCATTTCTCTTCACCGGAGCAGGTTCTCGGGAAGTTTCGGCGGCGGCATCCTGGCGAAGGGCTTCTTCGGTTTTCCGGTCACCGGGCACCAGCAGGTACCTGACCGCCTGGTTCAATTTTTGTTTTTTGGCGATCTTCACCAGGCCACCCTACCCCCGCTTTCCCCGCCTCGCAATTCGCCGCCCGCGCCGCTCGCGGTACAATTTGAGCCGTGAACTACTGGCACCTCGCGGGCGCGCTGCTCTCGGCCTTCGGCCTCGGCCTCTGCCTCCGCATTTTCAAGAAGAAGCGCGAGCCCAAGCCAATGGTCTGCATGCTCGGCGCCGACTGCAACAAGGTCGTGAAGAGCGAGTTCTCGACCTTTATGGGCGTCGGGCTCGAGTTCTACGGCATCGGCTACTACGCGCTGTCGCTCCTGTTCTACGCGTCAGCCTTCCTGTGGCCGCACGTCTTCTCCCTCGAGGCTAAGTTTATTGCCACGGGGTTCGCCATGGCGGCGTTCTTCTTCTCCTGCTACCTCACCTTCGTGCAGGCCTTCTACATCAAGTCGTGGTGCTCCTGGTGCCTCACCTCGGCCGCTACCTCCACGATCATCTTCCTGCTCGCGGTCGGCGGCGACATCGCGGCCGGGCTCAACTTTGTGCCGCTCCTCCTGGAATGGCGCGACGCCCTCGTGGCGCTGCACCTCTTGGGTTTCGCCCTCGGCATTGGCGGCGCCACCGTGGCCGACCTGGTCTTCTTCCGCTTCATGAAGGACTTCTACATCTCGGAGTCCGAGCGGGACATCATTCGCTCGCTTTCCCAGGCGCTCTGGTTCGGCCTCCTCATCGTCGCCATTTCGGCAATTGGCCTCTACCTCCCTGCCCAGGCCGGCCAAGCCTCGTACTTCTGGCCGGAAATGGCGCTCCTCTTCCTCATCGCGGTTAACGACGCGCTCCTCGGCCTCCTCATCATGCCCCGCCTGGTAGCCGCCGCCAGCAACCACAAGGTGCTGCGCGTAGCCGAGGTTTCGAGCCTACGCCGTATCGCCTTCGCGCTCGGATCGGCCTCGTTCGTCACCTGGTACGCGGCCTTCGCGGCGGTGCTACGCGGCGACGCCGGCATCGACGTCGGCGCCTTCTTCGGCTGGTACATTGCCGCCATGGTTGGCGCCATCGTCTTCTCGCAGATGGTCGAACGCCGATACCACGCGATCGCCCCCTCGATGGCCGCTTTCTAGACCATGGACCCCAAGGAGAAAATCGAGTGGCACACGCCGGAGCACAAGCTCTACGAGCACGGGGCCGACTGGTTCTGGGTAGTTGGTATTGTCGCCTTCGGCGGCGCGGTCTTGGCCGCCTGGTTCAATAACATCCTCTTCTCCGGTTTCATCCTGCTGGCGGCCGGCGTTTCCATTCTGAAGGCCCGAATGCCCCGCGCCTTCGTGTACTGCGAAATCTCGCGCGTCGGCGTGCGGGTCAACGATGTCCGGTACCCTTGGTCGGAGCTGGTTTCCTTCTGGGTCATCGACACCGAAGACCACGACCGCATCGTCCTGCGCCCGCGCCGCTCGCTCGCCACCATGATCGTCATCCCCTACGAGAGCCACGAGGTGCCCGCGGAAGATCTCCGCAACTACCTCCTCGAGTACCTCAACGAGGAGCAAATGGAAGAGCCGCCGCTGGTGAAAATCATGGAGCGGCTGGGGTTCTGAAACCGCCGCCTTGCGGCGGTTCGCTTTTACCGCTATTGTGCCGCCCGTCCCCAAAGCCCGAAAACGCTCCCGTCGTTCAATGGATAGGATGCGACCTTGCGGAGGTTGTGATGTAGGTTCGATTCCTACCGGGAGCACAAAATTCACGGCCCGCCCCAATTGGGGCGGGCCGTGAATTTTGTGCTCCCGGTAGGAATCGAAAGCCGCAGCCGACCGAGCGTAGCGAGGTTGAGCCTCGTCCGAAGAGGCTCACGGCGAGGCGGGGTCGCGAACACTTAGCCGTTTGCCGCCGTGGCTATAGTTCAGGCGACGGCAAACGGCTTAGTGATTCGTGACCGATTCCTACCAAGATCACGGGAACAGGGCCTCAACTGAAGAGCCACCTCTCTGTCGCCCCTTTCCCCACCCCACCACCCCGCGCACACAGCAGCCGCGCTAGAATCAACCCATGACAAAAGAAGACCGCCGAAAAACTTTCCTCGTGATCCTGGTGATTGCCGTGCTCGCCGCCGGCGTCGCCGTCAACGAAGAAGCTCGCCAGATGTCCGCCCGCGAACGGCTCTCGCGCGGGGATTACTACGACCAGCTCCTCTCCCGCTGCGAGGACGGCTGCTGCGAAGCGTCCGTCAGCCGCATGCGCCAGACCAAGGCTAAGATCCAGGAGACCGGCGGCTGCGGCCCGAGCGAGAAAGCGGACATGCTCAAGTGCGCGACCACCTACCGCTGGTGCGAGCCGGCCAAGTAGGGTCGCTAGCCACAAAAAAGAAAGAGCGCCCGTGGGCGCTCTTTCTTTTTCGGTCCCGAGGCTTACTTCGCCTTGGTGATGCGGGACATGCGAGCCTTGCGGCGGGAAGCCGTGTTGGCCTTGATAACGCCGCGCTTGGCAGCCTTGTCGATGGCGGCGTAGGCAGCCGGGACAAGCTTCTTGGCGTCGGCAACCTTGCCGGCGATTACGAGCTTCTCAATGCTGCGCTCGGCCGAATCCATGGCGCGGGTGCGGCGAAGGTTCATGACGCGCTTCTTGGAAGCGGCGCGCATCGCTTTCTGGGCAGACTTGGTGATAGGCATATGCGGGCGAAAACTAACACGCTCCCCAAAAGCCCGCAAGGAGGGGCCGGTGCTAGGATAGTTCCCGTGATTGCCGAGCTCGTAGGCCAGGTTTCCCGCCTCTCCCCCACCCACCTCGTAATAAACGTGGGCGGCGTCGGCTACAAGGTGGCCGTAACCCCCGCCACCACGGAAAAGGCGACCCACTCCCGAGACCGCCTGCACCTGCTCATCCACACGGTGGTCCGCGAGGACGCCCTCGACCTCTACGGCTTCTCTGCCGAAGAAGAGCTCGAGCTCTTCGAGCTCCTCATCTCCGTTTCCGGCATTGGGCCAAAGACGGCTCTGGGCGTTGTTGGCGGGGCGGCGGTCGAGGTGGTGCGCGACGGTATCGCCGCCGGCGACCCCTCTTACCTCACCAAGGTCGGCGGCATCGGCAAGAAGCTAGCGGAGCGCATCGTGCTCGAGCTCAAAGGCAAGGTTGGTTCGCTCGGACGAGGCGCGCCCGGCGGGAGCTCGGCCGGTGCCGGCGACGCGGTCGACGCTCTCTTGGCGCTCGGCTTCTCCGAGGCAGACGCCAGAACGGTCGTGGCGAGCCAGGAGAAAGGCCTCTCGGCCGAAGAGATTGTGCGCCGCTCGCTCAAAGAGCTGGGGCGGAAGAAGTAGCGCCACCTCTCGCCAGAAAAAAGAAAAGCGCCGGTTGGCGCTCGCGTCTACCTAAACAACGCGCGGAGGTCTTGCCGGGCATCTCCCCTGCAAACCCGGGCCGAGTGCGCGCACTTGGATTTTTCAATCACGAATCGCGGATCGAGCGCGGCGGCGGCAAAGACCTGCGCGAGCGCCGGATCTTCTTTGGCGAGCGCGGAGATGGCGTTTGCCGCCGAATGTCCGTGCACCAGGGCAATGGCAGCAGCTGGCCCCAGCCCGAGGAAAGCTTCTCGGGAAGCTGAATCTATTTGGCTCATAAATTTCTTTTCGTTTTCTGTCACCTAAGGCGAGGCGCGTCAAATAGCGGCCGCGTCTATCGCCCATATAATCCCCGGCATGAAATACAGAGAAATCGCCTTCGTCGGCTACCCGGTCACCGACATGGCCCGCGCCCGCAAGTTCTACGAGGAGGTGCTCGGCCTCGAGAAACCAACCGAGTCTGACGGCCCAGATTTTGTTGAGTACCCTATCGGCACCGGAACATTCATGCTCGGCAAAATGGATGACTGGAGACCTTCCGCCGACGGACCCTCGGCTGCGCTCGAAGCCGAAGATTTCGACGCGACGGTCGCCGCGCTGCGCGCCGCCGGCGCCGAGTTCACGATCGAGCCAATGACGCTACCCATCTGCCGCATGTGCGTCGTCAAAGACACCGAGGGCAACGCCGTCATCATTCACCGCCGCAACGACTAAAAAGAAAAGCGCCCCGGGAGTTCCGGGGCGCCAGTTTTTCGGGCGGTTACTTCGCGCTCGTCGCGACGCGCGTTGGCTTGGCGCCGAACGCGAGACCTACGTTATCGAAGGTGACCGCATCGGACACCGGCTCGGGCGTAAGCTCGAACCCAATCGAAACGTTGTCGCCGACCGCGGTGAAGCGAACCTCGGGGTTAACGTCGGACGGGATGGCGTAGCCTCGGTCTGGGAGAGTTGCGTCTCCTTTGTCCAAGGTGATGTAGAGAACATCGCCAACCCAGTTCGCAGACCTCACCTTACCGGCCGCTTTCGCGAGCTCGGCGTGAGACGACGGAGCCAGTTCGTGGCCACGCTGCGACATGCGCTTTTTCAACGCGCGCAGCGCTTCGTCCACCGTCTCGCCCGTGCCGACCACAGAGGGGTCAGCGTAGAGGGCGATGCCAATCCCCTTTCGGAGGTTGCCGTCATCGAGGAGCGGGCCCATGTAGACCAGCTCGCCGTGCGCCATGTAGGGCAGCACGCGACCGCACTTGTAACGCATCTGCTGCACCGCCCCCTTGATGGAGTCGGCTGCCACTTCGTGAGTGCTGCCGGGCACCGAATATAGGACGGCCTTCTTGTTTCGGCTATCCACCAGGAAGTGACCAGTGGCTCCGCTTCCGTTAGTGCTTTTGTTGCCGCGGGCATCGAAGTACCAGTACGTCCGTCCATCCTTGCCGTACACGAGGGTGGCCTCGTCCGACGGGTGAATGATGTCCTCGCCACTAAGCCAGCTATTTTTCCATCCGTGGATGTAGTCGCCCCAAGCGACGAGCTGGTCGTGCGCGATGTCCGCTGGGACAACGCGATCAATCCAGGCAGGTATTTTGTCGAGGCCGAAGCGCTCAACGGAACCCGTCTGAACATCGACCACCGCCACGCCAATCGGATCGGCGCCGCCCCAGACAACCTTGTTTTCGTAGAGAGTGGCGACGACGTAAGGTTTCCCCGCGTCATCGATCTCGAAGGTGAAGTCCTCTGCCCCAACATCCGAGAAGGCGTTGTAGACGAGGCGCTCCACATTTCTCCCGAATACGGCGCTCATGGTGAACGCCATCTTGATTGGCGTGCCGTCAGCGTTCTTCTCGACCAACCGGACGTCATGCTCGTTCGAAGACGAGACCATGACGTACCCGGTAGTGGTACCGTTCTGATAGGCCTTAATGTTTCCAAGGTGTTCGAGCGGGGCAACCCAGAATATGGAGTCGCCCACCTTTTGCTCGTCCATGGCGCCAATGGTGACGCGAGAGGACAAGCCTTGGTGTTCACCAAGTTTGACGGACGCGACGCGTTTCGCCATTTCCTCGGTAACCACGCGGGCCCGGGTGGGATCAACGATGTCGAATCCCCCGCTGAACTTTTCGGTGCTAACCGAGATCAAGGCGCGGTAAGCGGCGGCGTTTCGCATGCCGGTCGAGCGAATGCCCCCAATGACGAGGGTCAGCACGCACGAGGCGGCAATGCCAAGTGGAATCCAGTTCCAGAGAGGTCGCGTCTTTGCCTTTTGCCAACCGACCTCAGTCCAAAAGAAGGGCG
>JBILMG010000016.1:0-17656 GCA_044375695.1 Minisyncoccia bacterium
TGCTGTACCGCTACCGCGTAGTCGAGCCGGGAGGCTCCGAGAAAGAGGGAACCATTGAGGCGGTCACCGTTGACGTTGCCATTGCGGCCCTCCAGCGCCGCGGCTTCGTCATTGTCGACATCGGCGAAGCGGACAAGGCGCGCAACATTTGGGAGCGCAACCTCAGCTTCCTCGAGCACGTCAGCAACCGCGATGTCGTCATCGTCTCGCGCCAGATCGCGACCCTCTTCGAGGCGCAGGTCTCGGCGCTCCGCGTGTTCAAGCTGCTCGCCGGCGAAACCGAGAACCCGAAGCTCGGGCGCATCCTCGCCGAGGTTGTGGAAGACCTCCAGGGCGGCTCTTCAATCGGTGGCGCGCTCGCCAAGCACCCGGAGGCGTTCTCCAACTTCTACGCCAACATGGTTCGCGCGGGCGAAGAGTCCGGCAAGCTCCAGGAGACCTTCCTCTTCCTCGCCGACTACCTCGACCGTACCTACGAGGTGACGCAGAAGGCTAAGAACGCCCTCGTGTACCCGGCCTTCGTCATCTTCACGTTCGTGGCGGTCATGGTGCTCATGCTCACCATGGTTATCCCGAAGATTGCCGCCGTGCTCCTCGAGTCTGGCCAGGAGCTGCCGCTCTACACTCGGGTCATCATCGGCGCCTCGGACATCCTCGTGAACCTCTGGCCGTTCCTCCTCGTCGGCCTCATTGCCGGCGGCCTGGGGCTCTGGGCCTTCCGTAAATCTATTCTCGGCGCGGAGTCCTTCGACCGTTTCAAGCTCTCGGTGCCGTACGTCGGCGACCTCTACCGCAAGCTCTACCTCTCGCGCATCTCGGACAACATGAACACCCTGCTCTCCGCGGGTATCCCGATGGTTAAATCGCTCGAGCTCACCTCGACCGTCATCGAGAACCGCGTCTACGAGAGCGCGGTGAACGACGCGCTCGAGTCGGTGAAGGGCGGCGTGGCGCTTTCGGACGCCTTCGGCCGCAACCCCGAGTTCCCGGGCATCCTCGTGCAGATGGTGAAGGTCGGCGAAGAGTCGGGTAACCTCGGCAAGGTGCTCTCCACGCTCGCGGCCTTCTACCGCCGCGAGGTTTCCAACGCCGTCGACACGCTCGTCGGCCTCATCGAGCCGCTCATGATCATTTTGCTCGGCTTGGGCGTCGGTACCGTGCTCGCCGCGGTCCTCATCCCAATTTATAACCTGTCGTCTGCGCTCTAGAGGGAAACTCCATTCGGGGCTGCGGCGAACGAAAATGCCCTCTGCGTACACCAGGTACGCGGTCGGGCATTTTTGTTCGCCTCGCTCCCGACTGTCGCTTCCGGGAGACTTGAACCGAAATACGGTCTCTCTGCTCTGAAAAATATAGATACGTCGGGAGGAGAGATTGTGCCCCGTCGCCAAAAGATGCCGTCGCCCGCCCGGTTGTGCTAACCTCTCCGCACCTATGACGGGCAAGTACCGACTCACCGTTGGCCTCGAAATTCACGCCGAGCTCCGCACGGCGACCAAGGCCTTTTCGCCTTCGAAGAACGACCCGTTCGGCGCCGAGCGGCCGAATGACTTCACCCACCCGATTGACCTGGGCCACCCGGGCACGCTCCCGGCGCTGAACGCCGAGGCGGTACGTCAGGTGGTGCGCGTCGGCCTCGCGATCGGCGGCACGATTGCCGAGTTCGCCGAGTTCGACCGCAAGCACTACTTCTACCCGGACATTCCGAAGGGCTACCAGATCAGCCAGTACCAGCACCCGCTGGTTACGGGCGGCGCGATTGGCGGCGTGAAGATCACACGCATTCACCTCGAGGAAGACACCGCGACGTCGAAGCACGACCGCGGCGACTTCACCCTGGTCGACTTCAATCGCGCCGGCGTGCCGCTCATGGAGCTGGTGACCGAGGCGTGCATTCACTCGGCCGACGAGGCGGTCACCTTCGCGGGGGACCTCCAGCTCCTGCTGCAGTACCTCGGCGCCTCCGAGGCCAACATGGAGCGCGGCGAGATGCGCGTCGAGGCGAACATTTCTATTTCCGATAATCCCGACAAGCTCGGCACGAAGGTCGAGGTGAAGAACCTCAACTCGTTCCGCGCGGTGTCGGGCGCGATTGCCTACGAGGCTGCCCGTATGGAGAAGCTGCTCGAGGAGGGGAAGGGCGCCGAGATTGTGCAGGAGACGCGCGGCTGGGACGAGGTCGCCGGCAAGACCGTGCCGCAGCGTCGCAAGGAGACGGCCGACGACTACCGCTACTTCCCGGAGCCGGATCTGCCTAAGCTGCGCCCGCACGAGCTCTTCAATTTTGACGACCTGCGCGCGAGCCTGCCAGAGCTCCCGTGGGCGCGGCGCGCCCGCTACCAGGGCCTGGGGCTCTCCGAGAAAGAAGCCGAGGTTTTGGTTGGCGACCTTGCGCTCGCGGCCTACTACGAAGCCGTTGCCGGGGCGCTGCCGTCTGAAAAGGCCAAGAAGCTCGCGGCCAACTACATCCTCTCCGACATTCTCGGCCTCGCGAAGAAGAGCGGGGAAGCCGCCGCGAAGATTCCGGCTACTGCCCTCGTCGAGATTATCGAGATGGTCGACGCTGCGGCGATTAACTCGCGCGTGGCCAAAGATCTCGTCGCCTTCTACTGGGCTGACCCCGCCGCGCCGGAGCTGCCGAAGGCAAAGGTTGCTCGAGAAGGTCTCGGCATGATGGGGGAGGCCCAGCTCGCGCCAATCGTCGCCGCCGTAGTCGACGCGCAGCCGCAGGTTGTCGCCGACTACAAGGCCGGCAAAGTCGCGCTCCTCGAGTTCCTCGTCGGCCAGGCCATGAAGGAGACCAAGGGTCGCGCCGACGCCGCGGTCCTGCGCGAACTCTTCGCCGCCGCGCTCGCCGCCTAGCTGTTATCCCCAAATAAAACGCTACACCGGCAAGGCGAAACGTGCCTTTGCTGGTAAAATTTTGCGCAAATGAGCTGGACGTCGATGAGACGATTGCTGCCCACGCTCACCATCGCCGCGACAATTTTGGTCGGGCTTTTCCCTGTGGTCTCTGAGGCGCGTCGAGGTTACCCGAGCTTAGTTAATCCAGAAGTCGCGGCCGAACGAATCTCGTCTCTTGGCGCCGTTTTTTCGGGCAACCGAAATTCTGCGGCGGCTAGCCTCTCGGCGGGAGAGGGCGAATGCGGCTGGATCGACTGGCTCTGGCTGGGCTGCGAAGAGCCAGGGCCCGGGGTCTTGCCGGAGACCGAAACGTCTCAGGTTAAGGAAGTGTCTGCCGCGCCGATTGCTCCGATGGTCATCGACCAGCAGATCATCGAGAGGGTGGTGGTGCGCGAGGAGCCGGCCGACCGCACCGCGCTAGTCGCCCTGCTCGAGCGGATCGGGGCGCTCGAGGCCGAGGTCTCCCGCTTCGACGGAAAGATTTCGCGCGCCGGCGAGTCTGCGTCCCGCGCCGGCCGCCGCGCCTCTGATCGCGCCGACGAGAGCGCCTCGGAAATTGCCTCGGCGGTCATCTCGGGGAACGAGGACGCATCCTTCTCGACGCTCGAGGTTACGGGCGTGTCGACGTCAACCTTCGCGAACGGGATTGATCTCGATGGCGGCTGCTTCGCCGTAGACGGCGTATGCATCGATGTTGGCTCGCTCGGCGTCGCTGACGGCACGTGGTCTACGACCTCCGCGGCCTACTGGGACTCGACGATCGCGCGCTGGTCTACCACCTCAGCTGACTCCTGGGCGCTCGCCACAACGTCGCTCGCGCACCTCTCGGTCGGCACCTCGTCGGTAGCGCTTTCGCTCGACGGCTTTGACCCGGCTGACTACCTAGCCCTCGCCGACTGGTACGGGACGACGACCTCGCCGTGGGTCGAGTCCGGCTCAGACATCAGCTTCACCGCGGGCAAGGTGGGCATCGGCACTACCTCGCCCGCGACCACGCTCGCCGTCCAGGGGAACGCGCTCATTTCGGGCACGACCACGGTGGGCGTGCTCTACGCCACGTCCAGCGCCACGATCGATGGCACGCTCACCGCGAACGCCCTCGTCGGCAGCGGCGCGGGCATCGCGAGCCTCAACGCCGGCAACGTCTCGGCCGGCACCCTCGCCGTCGCCTACGGCGGCACGGGGACCTCGACCGCCCCCGCGTACGGCCAGCTCCTGCTCGGCAACGCCGAGGGCGGCTACGACCTCGTGGCCACCTCGTCGCTCGGCGTGGTCTCGAGCCAGTGGTCAGAAGATATTTTCGGGCAACTAACGTACGCCGGCAGCATTGTGAATCTGTCGAGCAGCTTCCGGGTCAACAATGAGGACGGAGACCAAATTTTGAGGGTAGACAGAGCCGATAATCTTCTAACAGTTTTCGGAAACACGGAGCTGCGGGGGGAATTTATTGACTCCCTGGGTAATGCGGGCGCTTCTGGAGACGTGGCTGTTTCGACCGGCGCCGGTTTCGAATGGGTGGCCACCTCGTCGCTCGGGTTCTCCGGCGGGGCGGGATCAGGCACGGTCAGCTCGGGCACTACGGGGCAGCTCGCCTACTACGACTCTTCCGGGACGACGGTCTCGGGCACCTCGACGGTATTCGTGAGCTCGGCGGGCAGGTTGGGCGTCGGCACCACGACGCCGTCTTCCGAGCTTGTGGTGAAAACCGTCAACGGGAACGTCTCTGTCGGCACCATGTCGTCGTCCTACCCGGGCATCGTCATAAACAACACCTACTCGGGCGTCGGCGCGTCCTACGGCGGCTTCATGCGTTGGCAGAAGAACGGCGTCAACCAGTGGGGGTACGGCATGGACTTTGCGGGTAACGGCGGCCGAGATTTCTGGCTCTACGACTACGTGAACAGCCGCCACGTGTTCCACGTAGACCCAACGACTACCAACGTGAGCGTGGGAGGAGGATCTACGCCCGGCTCGAAGCTGAGCGTCAACGGCGGCGCCTCGATCGGTACCAACATGTACGCGAGCGCGTCTCCCACCAACGGCCTGCTCGTCGAAGGTCAGCTCGGCCTCGGCGGCTCGCCGACCAATAACGCGAAGCTATCCGTAAAGGCCATCTCTTCGGCGGGCGCCACCGCTATCTGGCAGACCTTCCAGAACTCCGGGGGTACGACCAAATGGGGCATCAGCGAACTCTCGGCAGGAGACATGAACTTCTACGAAGCGGGCGTCGCCGACGGCCGGCTCTACCTCAAGGCTGGCGGCAACGTCGGCATCGGCACCACCTCGCCGGCGACCACGCTCTCCGTCCAGGGGAACGCGCTCATTTCGGGCCGGGCGACTGTCGGCACCCTGATCGCCACCAGCACCGCCTACTTCACGGGCAACGTCGGCATCGGCACCACCACCCCGGCCGTCACGCTCCACGTCTCGCGCGCCCACTCGGCCAACGAGCTCGAGTACATGCGCTTCAGCAACTCGAGCGCGACGGTTACCGGCGACGAGATGTCCATTTACTGGTTCGGCGGCAACGCGACTAACCGCCTCGCCAAGCTCAGCGTCATCAACGAGGGGAGCAGCAAGGCCGGCTTCCGGTTGGCCACCACCAACGACGGAGGATCGACCGTTACCAACAGGCTTTTCCTGACCGGTGACGGCTACCTCGGCCTCGGGTCTACCGCGCCGCTCGCGCCGCTGCATGTGATGAGGGCGAACACCATGGCCGGCGTCGAGTCAGAAGTTGCCCGCTTCGGCCTTACCGGCATGTCTTTTGCCGGAGACGAGCTCTCGACCTACTGGTACAGCCAGGGATCGAGCCACAAGCTCGCCAAGCTCAGCGTCATCAACGAGGGTGGCGGCAAGGCTGGTTTTAGATTCGGGACAACCGGCGACGGCGCCGTGACCACGCCGAACCGGGTCGCCATCACCGGCAACGGCTACCTCGGTGTCGGCACGACCACCCCCGCATTCCCGCTCGACGTTTTCTCGACGGTCAGTTCTAACCAGTCCTACGGCTACCTTAACCCGTCTGGCCTTGTCGGCACCTCGGGTGGCACTTCCGCGTACTCGATCCGCGCGGAGGGTCGCGTCCTCGCCTCCGAGTTCAACGCGGTTTCGGACGCGCGACTCAAAGATGTGCAGTTCGAGCTCGATGGCGACGTGGCGCTCGACGCGGTTCTGTCGATGCGTCCTGTCTCGTTCACCTGGAAAGATAATCCGACCGGCCAGCCGGTGATCGGCTTCCTCGCTCAGGAGGTAGAAGAGGCTATCCCGAACGCTGTATCGCGTTCTGACTTTGGAGAAATCCCTGATCAGCTCGAGCTCTCCTACAACCAAATTACCGCTGTCTTGGTCGGCGCCACCCGAGAAGTTGCTGTCCGCCAGGAAGAGGTGGCGCTCGATCTAGCGTCGCTCGCCGAAGGCCCCGAAGATGCCGACCCGGAGAGCTTCTCGAGCCGCGTCTTTGCGGCAATTGGCGAATGGCTCGCCGATGCCGGTAACGGTCTCGCCTCGATTTTCGCCGCCGAAGTTCGCACCGAGCAGCTCTGCCTCACCGGCGTAAACGGCCTTGTTACCTGTCTCACGCAGGCGGAATTGGCGGAGATTGTGGGCGCGCCAGATGCTCAGCCGGCGGGCGAACCCGAACCCGAACCCGAACCCGAACCCGAACCCGAACCCGAACCCGAACCCGAACCCGAACCCGAACCCGAACCCGAACCCGAAGCTGATTCGTCTCCGGACGAGGGTGACGTGGAGGCTGTCGAATTCGGGGATACCGCTGACAGCGTCGCTGGTTCTGATGACAGCGCGAGCGGTGATGCCGAGGCGGGTGAAGACTCTGCGGGCGGCGTGAACGAGCCTTCCGGCGGCTCAGGCACGGCTGATTCTGGTGAAAACGATGGGGGAGAAGCTGCTGGCAATGCTGGTGGCGCCGTGGCCGAGTAGCCGCGTGCTAAAATTGCGGCGTTAGCCGGCTTAATTTTTCTGTATGGCGATCAAGGTGGGAATCAACGGTTGCGGCCGTATCGGGCGCGCGTTCGCGAAGCTCGCGGCGCAGGATCCAGAGGTCGAGGTGGTGGCGGTCAACGACCTGGCCGACATCGAGAACATTGCCTACCTCCTCAACTACGACTCCGCCTACGGCCGGAGCGGCCTCAACGCGTCTGCCGATAAGGCGACAGGCACGCTCCAGATTGCCGGCAAGTCCGTGAGGTACCTCTCCGAGAAAGAGCCCGAGAAGCTCCCGTGGGGCGCCCTCGGGGTCGACATCGTTATCGAGTCGACCGGACGCTTCACCTCGCGCGAGAAGGCCGAGGCGCACATCAAGGCCGGCGCCAAGCGCGTCGTCATCTCCGCGCCCGCCAAGGACGCCGCCGGTGCGCCAGCAGCCGCGACCGCCCTCATGGGCGTGAACGAAGCCGTCATTGCCGGCTGCCCGGTCACCAGCAACGCCTCCTGCACCACCAACGCCGCTTCGCCGCTCATCGCGATTCTCAAAGAGAGCCTCGGCGTCGAGCGCGCGCTCCTCAGCACCGTGCACGCCTACACCGCGTCGCAGGCACTGGTCGATGGCCCGAACGCCAAGGACTGGCGCGAAGGTCGCGCTGGCGCCATGAACATCGTGCCCTCATCCACTGGCGCCGCCATCGCCGTGACTCAGGCCTACCCGGACCTCGCCGGCAAGTTCGACGGCATCGCCATGCGCGTGCCGGTTGTGACCGGCTCGATCGTAGACATTACCTTCGTCGCCTCGCGCGCCACCTCGGCCGAAGAGGTGAACTCGATTCTCCGCGCCGCCGCCCTGACCCCGCGCTGGGAAGGCATCTTCGCCGCTTCCGACGAGGAGCTCGTGTCGCGCGACATTATCGGCGCGCCGCACGCCTCGATTGCCGACCTCAAGATGACGCGCGTCGTCGACGGTACTCTGGTAAAGGTGCTCGCCTGGTACGACAACGAGATGGGCTACACCCACACGTTGCTGCGCCACGTGAAGGTAGCCGCGCGCAGCTAGGCCGCGCGAGTAGGTTCGGGGAAAACGCGCCAGATTTGGCGCGTTTTTCGCTTCGGAAAGGTAAATCGTCTAGAATCACCCGCATGAGAATCGCTATTGCCGCCGACCACGCCGGGTACGAGCTCAAGGAAGCGATCGAGCTACGCCTGCGCGAGCTCGGCCACGAGGTTGAAGACTGCGGCGCCCCGGCGTTCGTGCCCGGCGACGACTACGTGGCGTACTGCGCCGCCGCGGCGCGGGCCGTTTCTCGCGGCGACGCCGACCGGGCTATCGTCATCGGCGGCTCGGGGCAGGGGGAGGCGATTATCGCCAACCGCTTCCGCAATGTGCGCTGCGCGCTGTGGTACGGCGGAGACCCCGCGCTCGCGCGCCTCTCGCGCGAGCACAACGACGCGAACGCGCTCTCGCTCGGCGCCCGCTTCGTTACCCCCGCCGAGGCGATTCCCGTTGTCGAAATGTGGCTCGAGGTTCCGTTCTCGAACGAGCCGCGCCACGCGCGGCGCATCGGCCGCCTCGAAGAAGAGTCTAAATTTTAGAACCATGGAAAAAGTGCAGGTTATTCCGGCGGTTATTCCCCAGAGCTACGATGACCTCTCGTCGGCGCTCGCGGGCCTGCGCGGCGTCTCGTCGGTGGCGCACATCGACGTCTGCGACGGGCGCTTCGTGCCGAGCGTCTCGTGGCCAATTGCGGGCGATTCGGGCGAGTGGGCCGAAACGGTCGCCCAAGATACGGGCCTGCCTTTCTGGGAAGAGCTCGAGTTCGAATTCGACCTCATGGTCGGAAACCCGCTCTCGCTCGCGCTCGAGGCTATCGAGGCGGGCGCCGCGCGTATTGTGCTGCACCTCGAAGCCGCCGGCTTCGCCGAAGCTTTCGAGGCGCTTCTCGTCGACGGCCGCGCCGAAATTTGGGTAGCGGCTGGCGCGCGGCTCAACCTAGAAAAGCACCTGGCCACCATCGGCCGCGCGGCCGGCTACCAGCAAATGGGCATCGCCAAAATTGGCTACCAGGGCCAGCCGTTCGACCCGGGTTCGCTCGAGAACGTGCGCGTGGTTCGGGCCGCCTTTCCGGACCTGCCGATCGCTTTCGATGGCGCGGTTTCCGAGGCCACTGCCCCCGAAATTTTTGCCGCCGGCGCCGGCAGGCTCGTCGTGGGATCGGCAATCATCGGGGCGGAGAATCCGCGCGCTGCGGCGCGGGCCATCGAGGCTGCGGCGCAGGCCTAGCGACGTTACTTCGGAAACGAAAAGCGCCGCCCGTGCGGGCGGCGCTTTTCGTTTCTGGTCAGCTAGATTTCTTCCTGCGCGGGAGCGGCTTCCGCCTCTTCGGCCTCGGGAGCCTTTCTCTCGGGCGAGTTGACGGAAACCTCTTCCTGCTCGGGGTTCAAGACCAGCACGCCGGCGTTCACCAGAATCTTTCGGCTCGGGCTGTAGATGAAGGCCTGCTGGGTCGATCGGTAGACGACCAAAAGGTCGCCGTCCTCGGCGTTCTTGAAGAACGGCTCTTTAGCCTGTGACTTGTCGATGGGGAAGACGCCGGGCACCTCGCCTTCAGGCAAGATGATGAGCTCGGACATTTCCGCGACGATGCGGCGCGCCTGGGCTTCTGGGTCGCGGAGGCTCTGGTTCTCCTGGTGCAGCTTGTAGGCGACCGTAGATACGGTGACAAAAGCCAGAAAGAGGATCCACGTGAAGAGGTGGCGGCGCGGGCGTCTCGCGGCGGGGTTTGCGGGCGAAGGAGCAGCGGGCGTCTTGGCCGGCGCGGCCGGCGTCTCGGTGGCCATTCTGGTTTCGTTATCGCTCTGTTTTTTTGCTCGGGCCATGCGCCAATCGTATCACCCGGCTTCGCGGCTGCGCCTATGGCAAGGTGGAAAAGTCTGCGCCCTTGGTACAATTGCCGGGCAATGTCACAGAACGACGCGCGGATCTGCGAGCTCGAGGCGGCGGCGACGCGCGTGCGCCGCTCGATCATCGACTCGCTGGTCGCGGCGGGGTCCGGCCACACCGCGGGTCCGCTCGGCATGGCCGACATCTTCACCTACCTCTTCCTCGAGGGGCTGCGGCACGACGCCAAAGATACCGAGTGGGAAGATCGCGATCGGCTGGTGCTGAGCAATGGCCACATTTGCCCGGTGCTCTACGCGGCCATGGCCGAGGCCGGCTACTTTCCGCACGCCGAGCTCGAGACGCTCCGCAAGTTCGGGTCGCGTCTCCAGGGGCACCCGCACCGCGAGTACCTGCCGGGCCTCGAGACATCTTCGGGTCCTCTCGGCTCCGGCCTCTCGCAAGCCGCCGGCATGGCGGTGGCCGACCGCGTCGACCGCGGCGAGTCTTCCGGCCGCTGGTTCTACTGCCTCCTCGGCGACGGCGAGCTCGACGAGGGTTCCAACTGGGAGGCGGCCATGTTCGCCGCCAAAGAGAAGCTGCACCGCCTCATCGCGATTGTCGACCGCAACTACATTCAGATCGACGGCTTCACCGAGGACGTCATGCCGCTCGACGAGCTGGCCGCCAAGTGGCGCGCGTTCAATTGGCACGTTCAGGAAATTGACGGCCACAGCTTCGAGGCGATCGACGCGGCCATTTCGGAGGCTAAGGCCGACTTCAATCGACCGTCCGTCATCATTGCCAAGACCGTGCCGGGCAAGGGCGTGCCAGAATTCGAGCGTCGCCCCGAATGGCACGGCAAGCCGCCGAAGTCTAAAGAGGAAATCGCGGCCGCTATGAAGGCGCTGCGCACCCTCGAAGGCCGGGTCTGCTGCTCCGATCACGACTAATTTTATGATGAACGACGACGCTAACCTCAACCCGAACCTCTTCGAAGCCGATTGCGAGCAGCAGCCGATTCGCAAAGGTTTCGGCGAGGGGCTCCTGGAAGCCGGCAAGCGCGACCCGCGCGTGGTTGCTCTGTGCGCCGACCTCACCGAGTCGACGCAGATGCACCTGTTCCGCGATGCGTTCCCGGAACGCTTCGTGCAGATTGGCGTGGCCGAGCAAAACCTCGTCGGCGTGGCCTCGGGCATGGCCGCGATGGGGAAGACCGCCTTCTGCTCGAGCTACGCGATGTTTAGCCCGGGCCGCAGCTGGGAGCAGATTCGCACCACCGTCGCCTACAACAATCAGCCGGTGATCATCGTCGGCTCGCACGCGGGCGTGTCGGTCGGCCCCGACGGCGGCACCCACCAGGCGATTGAGGATATCGCCATCACGCGGGTGATCCCGCGCATGGTCGTGGTCTCTCCCTGCGACGCGATTGAAGCCAAGAAGGCGACGCTCGCGCTCGCGGCGCTGCGCCAGCCGAGCTACCTGCGCCTCGCGCGCGAGAAGACCCCGGTCATCACGACCGAGGAAACCCCGTTTGAAATCGGCAAGGCGCAGATTCTGTGGCAGCCCGAAGAGGGGAAGCCGCAGGTGGGCATCGTCGCGACCGGCGCGCTCGTGGCGAAGGCGCTCGAGGCCGCCAAGGCGCTCGAGGAAGACGGCGTCGCGGCGACCGTGCTCAACGTGCACACGATCAAGCCGCTCGACGAAGACGCGGTGCTCTCGCTCGCGGAGGACGCCGGTTGCCTGGTGACGGTGGAAGAGCACCAGATTGCGGGCGGCCTAGGCTCGGCGGTCGCGGAGCTCCTCGCGGCGCAGCTCCCGACGCCGATCGAGTTTGTGGGCGTGGCCGACCGCTTCGGCCAGTCCGGCAAGCCGGAAGAGCTCGTCGAGTACTACGGCATGGGCACCAGCGCCATCCTCGAGGCGGCGGCTCGCGCGATCGCGCGGAGGTAGCCGCCCTCGCGGAAAGAAAAAATGAGCGCCCGGCACCTTGATAGGTGCCGGGCGTCGAGCTCAAGTGAATCAGAGTTCGCTGTCTGGGCATTCGGCGAGCACGGCGCGTCGCGGCGCCGATTCGAAGAGCTGCTTGAGGGCAGCGGCCAGGTGGCTCGCCAGGAGCCATTTGATGCCGGCGGACACGATTCTGTCCAGCATTTCGACCGCGTCTCTGTAGCGCGATTCGAGAAGCTGGAGGTCGTGGTCGGGTTCGTCGGTAACGCCGTAGCGCTGCTCGCGTTCCCTTTGGACATCGCGCAGCCGAGCTCTGAAGCAGGGAAGGAGACGTTGAGCGGTCGTCTCGTTCCATAGGTGGGGTGGTGGAATGATCATAGCCGAATAAAATTCTAACATAATTAACAAAAAAAGCAAATCCGGCGCGGGCTAGCCCGCGCCGGATTTAGCCTTACGTCTAAAGGTCTTCGTCGGTCGGCTCTACCGGATTGAGCTCGGCGCGTTGAATTTTGAGCCCGCGTAGGCGTTCGGCAAGCTGCTGGACGCGCGCGCCGTCAACGGGCGCGTCCGTGGTGTCGGATCCGCGCATCACCCCGGCCATCTCTTGGTCAACGCGATCGATTTCGGCGTCTAGCGCCGCGATTGCCTCCGCCGTGTCGCTGGCCATGACTTCTTCTGGGCTCACAAGATCCGCTTTGTACCCCGGCTGCTCCACACCTCCTCCCTCCATAAAATTTCTCTAGAGTTTAGAGACCGCGTAATCGGCTGGAGCAGCAGCTAGACGGCTCTCGAGTTCGGCTCGCGGCAGGAGGCCTGCCTGGGCGCCAATTTTTTCGACCACGGAAGCGGAGTTCACCGGCCCCCAGCGCAGCGCCTCAGCCAGAGGTAGGCCAAGCGCGAGCGCGGCGGTGATGGTCGAGGCGGTCGCGTCGCCGGCGCCGGTGCGGTCGACCGGCGGCACGCGGTCCGGGAACATCGGCGTGCGCAAGATTACGCCGTCCTCACCCTGGGCGAACGCGCCGTTCGGCCCGTCGGTGATGACCGCAATCTTGGGGCCGAGCGCGCGCACCTGCGGCAAGAGCTCTGGGATCGAGGTCGGCGCGATGCCAAGGATGCGCTCGGCCTCTTCTTTGTTGCAGAAGAAGATGTCGCTCTTCTGGTAAATGCGGACCAGCTTCTCCTTGCCGAGTTTCATCTGGAAGGTACCCGGCTGGAAGGCGAGCTTGGTCTCGGGGTGCCGTTCGAGGTAGTCGGCGATCTCCTGGTGGTACGCCTCGGAGTTCTCGGCGAGCGAGGAGAGGTAAATCCACTTCGGCGCGGGCGATACCTCGGGGAACTTGTAGGGCCACGGCGCGTGCTTCACCAGAATGGTGCGCTCGGCGCCGAACTGCAGCACGTAGTGGTAGTTGGTGGGGTAGGAGGAGTCTTCGCCGACGAACTCGTCAGAGACGCCGTTCCCTTTGAGCGTCTCGCGGCACTTCTGGCCCTCTTCGTCTTTGCCGACCCAGGCGACGAGTCCCGCCGAAAGGCCTAAGCGCGCGGCGGACACCGCCGCGTTCGCGCTGTTGCCGACCGCGCGCACAATTTCGGCCGACTCGAATGGCACCTTGTCGCCGAAGACGACGCAGAGGCCGCCTTTCTTGGCGCTCTCGCCGTCCTTGTCGACCCAGGCGTCACCGAGCTTGATAAAGGCGTCGGTAACCAGGTCGCCGATGGCGAGAAAATCGAGCTGCTCTTTTTCGTTCATGCGCCGATTATACCTTGAAAAGAAAAGGCCGCCTCACGCTTGAGGCGGCCGGGTGCTAGGGGATAGCCGGGGCCAGAATATCGAGCCGTAGCTGATAGAGCGCGTGCAGCGTCGAGAGGCGTAGCTTCTCGGCGCACTCAGGCACTTTGCCGGCATTTTCCGTGTCGAGGCATTTTTTGACGAACTCCTCTTCCATGTTGACCCGGTCTGCGAGCGACTGACTGAAACCTTCGCCGGTTGCGGCGAGGCCAATCGTCCGAATCGCGTGCGACGTCCGAATCGTGTTGGAGGAGATGTCTGCCATTTTGAGGCTCTGCGCGCCCCAGTCGAGCCCGAGGATTTTTTCTCGGGACGCCCGTTTGTCGGGGTTCTTGGGGTCGAGCGTTACGGCTTCTACCAGGGTGCGCACGTCCGGCCCGTAGCGGGCTTCGATGCGGCAGAGAGACGTCTCGTCAGGTTGGTCTTCCGGTCCGTCGTGCTGCGTGCCCGCAATCAGGACGTTCAGCTGGCTGTTCCTGTTCGGGTTAAAACCCGACTCCAGGAGAATCATGACGACGTGCAGCGGGTGGGCAATGTACCAGCCGTCAGAAAGTTTCAGCGGCTGGGTTTTGTGCACTCGGCTCGCCTCGGCGATAGCGTCCCAGAGGAGGATTTGGCGCGAGCTTTGATTCGAGACACCATTCGCAATTTCGGTCCGGAGAAGGCTTAGGTCTTCAGGTTTCATAGGTTCGTGATCTTCCGTTCGCGGAAGGCTTTGTCCTGAAACTGACACTCAATACGCCCTGCGTCAATGCCCACTCCTTCCGTCGGCTCCCGGGCTGGCTGCTATAATCTGCGCACCATGGATTCAAAAGACATCATTGCCGCGCTGTTCGCAGATGGGAAGGGGATTCTAGCCGCCGACGAATCGAGCGAGACGGCCACCAAGCGCCTCGGCGCGGTCGGCGTCGAATCGACCGTCGAGACCCGTCGCCTCTACCGCGAGCTCTTCTTCGAGTGCCCGGGCGCGAACGCCTACATTTCGGGCGTCATCTTCTACGACGAGACCTGGTGGCAGAAGTCATCCGATGGCCAGTCGTACCCGGAGTACCTCGCCGCGCACGGCATCCTGCCGGGCATCAAGGTCGATCAGGGCCTAGCGGCTTTCGGGGATCACGGCGAGACCGTCACCCTCGGCATCGAAGGCCTCGCGGAGCGCCTCGACGCCTACGCCGCCTCCGGCGCCCGCTTCACCAAGTGGCGCGCCGCGATCGCGGTTGACCCGATTAGGCAGACGCCGACCGCCGAGTGCCTCAAAGAGAATGCCCGCCGCATGGCGGCCTACGCCAAGCTGGTGACCGCCCGCGGCATGGTCGCCATTTGCGAGCCGGAGGTGCTGATGGATGGCGACCACACCGCCGCGCAGGCAGAAGCCGCTATTGGCGCCGCGCTCGACGCGCTCTTCGCGGAGCTTTCCGCGGCTGGCGTGCCGCTCTCGGGCGTTGTCCTCAAGACCGCCATGGCGCTCCCGGGCAAGGATTCTGACGAGGTCGAACCGGTCCGCGAGGTGGCGGTTATGACCGTTCGCGCGCTCAAGGCGCACTGCCCGGCCGACCTCGCCGGCGTGGTGCTCCTGTCTGGTGGCCAGGGACCTCGCCTCGCCACCTCGCACCTCGACGCCATCGCCGATCACGGCCCGCTGCCGTGGCCGGTCGCCTACTCCTACGCGCGCGCCATTCAGGAAGAGGCGCTCAAGGCCTGGGCCGGTAAGCCGGAAAACGTTGACGCCGCCCGCCTGGCGCTGCACCACCGCCTCAAGCTCCTCGCCGCTGCCGATCGCGGGCAGTACGACCCCAACCAGGATTAACTTTTAGAGCATGCCCAAAATCCTCACCGACTTTGTTGCCTTCGTTGCCAAAACCCTCACCGTACGCGAAGTACAGCTCGGGTTTTCGCTCCTTGGCGCCTCGTCGGGTAAGAATTTTTGTCACGCTCTAAACCGCCGCTAACAAACCAACGCTTAAATCTATGGACTGCCTGCGCGCGCTCACCGGCGTCATTAAAGGGGAAGTAAAGACCGACGAGGCATCGCTCGCCGAGGCTACCCGCGACGCGTCGCTCTTCGCGGTACGCCCGCAGGCGGTCGTTGCCCCGAAGGACGTGGACGACCTCAAGCGCATCGTGCGCTGGGTGCAGGAGAAGCGCGACGAGTGCCCCGGGCTTTCGCTCACCGGGCGCGCCGCCGGCACCTGCATGTCGGGAGGGCCCCTTAACGACGGCGTCATCGTGGCCTCGGCGCCGCACCTCAACACGTTCGAGATTGCCGCAGACGCAAAGACCGCGCGCGTCGAGCCGGGCGTCTACTACCGCGACTTCGAGAAGGCGGCCGCGGCCAAGAAGGTGCTGATGCCGATTTACCCCGCCTCCAAGTCGCTCGCCGCGTTCGGCGGCATGCTCATGAATAACTGCGGCGGCGAAAAAACGCTCCGCTACGGCCAAATCCGCGAGTGGGTCGAGGCTATCCGCATGGTGCTGGCCGACGGCGAGGAGTACGAGTTCAAGAAGCTCACCATGGAAGAGCTGGCTCAGGTTCGCGCCCGCCGCGACTTCTTCGGCTACGTGCACGAGAAAATGTTCCAGCTGCTCGAGGCTAACTACGACCTCGTGAAGGCCGCGGCGCCGGCGACCACCAAGAACTCGTCTGGCTACGCGCTCTGGCGTGTGTACGACCGCGAGGCGGGCACCTTCGACCTCTCGCACCTCTTCGTGGGCTCGCAGGGCACGCTCGGCCTCTTGGCTGGCGCCACGCTCCGCCTCATGCCGATGCACACCCGTCGTCGCGTCGTCGCCCTCTTCTTCAAGAGCTGGGACGACCTGCCGGAGGCCGTTAACCGCATCCTCCCGTTCACGCCGGAGACCATGGAGGCGTTCGACGACACCACGCTCAAGCTGGGGCTCCGCTTCATGCCCGAGATTGCCAAGAAGGTAGGGGAGCCGCTGTGGCGCTTCGCGCTGCGCTTCTGGCCCGAGGCCGTCATCGGCGCCAAGATGCTCGGCCTGCCCAAGCTCATCCTTTTGGTCGAGCTCGCCGAAGACGACGACGCGACCGCGGCGAGGAAAGCTGAAGGCGTCGCCGCTGCCGCCCGCGGCATGGGGCTCTCCGCCCGGATCCTCAACGGAGAAGCCGAAGCCGAGAAGTACTTCACGGTGCGCCGCGAGAGCTTCGCGCTGCTGCGCAAATCGGTCGGGGATAAGCGCACCGTGCCGTTCGTCGAAGACTTCTGCGTGAAGCCGGCTGAGCTCCCGAAGTTCTTGCCCGAGCTCCTCGCGCTCCTCAAGAAGAACGGCATCACCGCCAACATCGCCGGCCACGCGGGCGACGGCAACTTCCACGTGATCCCGCTGATGGACCTACGCGACCCCAAAGAGCGCGCCAAGATTCTCCCGGTGCTCGACGCCTACACCAAGATGGTGATTGCCCACGGCGGCACCATTTCCGCCGAGCACAACGACGGCATCCTGCGCACGCCGTACCTGCCTCAAATGTTCGGGCCAGAGGTTGCCGCCCTTTTCAAAGAGGTGAAGGAGATTTTTGACCCGCTCAACATTTTCAACCCTGGCAAGAAGGTCGGCGGCACCAAGGAGTACCTGGAAGCTCACCTCTCGCCGAAAGCCTAAGAGCGTCCTTTCCCGGGAAGCTCCATTCGCCGCCAAAAACGCTTTCCTACGCCTCGGAGTACATGCGTACACCGTCGGCTATGGAAAGGCGTTTTTGCCTGGCGACTGTCGCTCTCGCGACTGGCGGCGTCGAAATACAGGAGCCTGAAAAAGAAGAGCGAGACGTTGGAGGTCTTGGCGGGGTGCGCTGGGCCGCTTCTCGGAACCCCTAACCATTGCGCCGCGGCGCGAGCGGTGGTAATCTCCCGCCCGCTATGGTCAAACTTTCCTACGAAGCCCGCGACCCGAAGGCGTCCCTCTCGGCTCTCCGCAAGGAGGGCAAAGTGCCCGTTGTCCTCTACGGCCGCAAGCACGAAGCCGAAATGGGCCAGATCGACACCAAAGCCTTCGGCAAGGTGTTCGCCCAGGTAGGCGAGTCCCAGATTATTTCCCTCACCGGCCCGTCCGGCGAGCACGAGGTGCTCGTCCACGAGCTGCAGCTCGACCCGGTTCGCGACTTCCCGGTCCACGTGGACTTCCTCGTCATCGAGAAGGGCCGCAAGGTTGAGGTTTCCGTGCCGCTCTCGTTC
>JBILMG010000017.1:0-17548 GCA_044375695.1 Minisyncoccia bacterium
TCTGCGGGGATGATCCACGGGTTGCCGATGTGGTCGATAAGAAGATGGTGCAGCCAATCGATGCGGCCGACAGCGGCTATAACATCTACCAGAAATCGCAGCCGGGGCTTTCCCCGTACCTGTTCGACAACGTCATTACGGCGCTTTCGCCGACGTGGCGCGACGGCGAGACAAACGACCAGGCTTTCATGAATATGATGCCTCTGGCGCGGCTTATCCTGCGCAAGGAAATCGAGAAAGCTGTTCATTTCTTTGAGGATATTGAGGTGGTGAAGCAGGTCTTCAAGGATTCGGAGGATAAGCGAATTATCGTTTTCGACCGCCCGTACGCCTGGCGATCGACCCTCACGCTCCGAAAAGAGCCACTTTTTGTGGTCTTTCCGGATACCGAGAACGGGGGATGGAGCATCTCTGGGGTGCCTATTCACCCTCGGGAAAGCCGATTACGCGTATATTTCCCAAGGAATTGGGCCGGTTTGCGCGGGGAAGACCTCGAGCGGGCCTCGGGCATCAAGGGGGCGGAATTCGTGCACAACAAGCTCTTCGTGGGGAAGGCAAAGACCCTGGAGGCGGCTAAGGCTATGGCCGAGGCGGCAATTCGCTAAAGAGCCTTTAAATACAAGGGAAAGTCCCCGCTACCAGGCCGGTAGCGGGGACTTGATTTATCCTACAAATGGTGTATAATTGATACAAACTTCAGCTCGAGATCAAACCCCCTCGAGCTTTGGCTCTCCGAAAACTAAATAGACCATGAAATCAAACCATAGCACCCCCCGCGTCCCTCGGACGCCACTCACCGGCATCAAGCAGGTTCTCCTCAAGTTCTACTTCACAAACGAAGGGCACGTTCCCGCGGGCATTCGTTTCGAGAAGAGAGATCAGGAGGCTGTCGATGCCGGACACATTGCACGCGCGAAAACCTCAAAAGAAGGTGCCGTCGCGGGAATCCGGGGCCGTAAACGCTTCGGGCAAATCGACAACGGCAACCACTGGGCAGATAACGTTCCCAACGTTTGCGGCGCGCTCTGCATTCAGCCGATGCTCTCCATTGCCGGCTACAAGCTGGCAGACATCCACTACTACTACCAAGCCCCTCGCCCCAAACCTGGCGACGCTCCGGTGTTCGGTAAATGGGTCGTGGTGATTACCTGTGACCTTGAGGCTGAAAAGAGCATCCTGCAGAATCCAGCCAACCTCGATGATGGCCCCGAACGCGAAGCGGCAGCGCTTCTCGGCGAACAGATCAAAAAGCTGATGAGCTCCGTCTGGGGATACCTCCACGGATGGAACAACGCTGATGGTGGCGCTCCCACCATCACATTGAACTTCAACCACTACCTCGGCAAGCGTGACGGTGAAAACGCTGTCATCGTCGAAGGGGAAAAAATGAAGGTCGTCCCACTCCAGGAAGCCTTGGATGCTTTTGCAGCACTTCGCGCTCGCCTTGAGAGCGAAGCCGAAGCCGAAACGGAAGAAGAGGAAGCTCTGGCAACCGCCTGACCTGACCGAGTTTGAATACTCAAGCGGCCTGGGAACTCCCCAGGCCGCTCTTTATTTTTTAGGACTGGCGGTCGGTGACAGAGTCGAAGCGGTCGGTTATTGGGCCAACGGAAGGAAAGCCAAGCGCCGCGCGGGCGTCGACGCGGTCGTCGGGGGTGCCTTCGGGAGCTTTGCCGGTGGCAATCTGAGCCAGCTGCGCGATGAGCGCGGTGGCGTAGGCGCCCTTCTCCAGAGAAAAAGAGATTAGGAGCTTCTTTGGGGTGAGGGAAGCCTTGTGAATCTTGGGAAATTTGCGGGTGTCTACTTTTTCTTTCGGAGGGCGGTAGTAGGGGAGTCGACCCGCGGCTTCGATGGCACGCTCGTCGAGGCCGAGCTTTTTCATGCTTTCTCCGTAAAGATCCCAACCGGAACCGTCTGGCGCGAGCGGTAGGGGAATGGCTTCGGGCAAAGTTTCTCCCGACTGCTCGGCGCGGCAGAGAACTTCGTTGAAAAGCCACGAATTGAGAACGTTGATCCACATGCCCGCTTGCCAGCCGATGACACGGAGCGCCTCGCGGGTGCGGGCACCTTTGGCGAGCGCCTCGAGCACTGTTGTCTCGAGAAGGAAGAGACGTGGGTAAGCGGCGAAAGTTTCGGCCATCCCCGTCCAGTCACCGTACTTGGCGGCCGCCGCGGCGCGAATAGCCCCGATTTCGGAGTTGCCACCTTGCTGCGGCTCGGTGAGGAAGGCGCGCAGGGCAGCGTCCTCTTCTCCGCGCAAGAGCATAGCGCCCCAGTGCTCTTGGCCTAGCCTGGGCGGCGCGAAGCGCTGAGACATGTAGTAGTTCGGGAAACCTTGGTTTCGGACTCGGGAAACGGCGGCGGCCAGAGCTGCCTCTTCATCGGCGGACAGGTCGTGATCGAAGCGCACCGTGAGGCAGAAGCGGTTTCCCTGAAGCTTGCCCGGCAAGAGCTGCTGGCCGGGGCTAATATCTTTCGTGAAAAAATAAGGAGAGGAAGCTTCGGCCAGCTGTTTGGCGGAGACTCCAGAGACGGAGATGCGTTGGGCGGTAATGGCACGCTCGTCCTTAAGTCCGGCGTGGCCAATTTGTGTTTCTCTGACACCGAGAAGCCTCGCCAGCTCTGTTGTCATAACGGAAGACGCCGTGTTGCACTTAACGATGGTCGCGTTTTGCACGCCCGAGACGGTGTCTGAATGCTCTGTCGCGCTTTCGGGCAGATCAATCGTTGCTACGGCGCCATCTTGGGCAATCTCCTCAACGATGAAATCTTCTGGCCAAAAACGCATGAATCCGACCGGCTGGCTCTCTTTGCCGGGTACAAAAACGTTAATTTTTGAGAGGAAGGCAGCGTCCTCGACGAAAGTCGATTCGGGGGCCGGTTTGGCGCCTCGTTCTGGTACTGGCTGAGTCACCCAGCAATTGTACCTTTCTTCGTATAAAATTGGCGCGTGAGCTTTACCCGTAAGACCGAAGACTTTAAGTGCGAGCGCTGCGGCCGAGAGGTCGCAGGCAACGGGTATACAAACCACTGCCCGGGGTGCCTTTGGTCTAAGCACGTAGACGTTGATCCAGGTGACCGCGCCGAGCGCTGCGGCGGCCTTATGGAGCCGGTGGCTATCGAGCAGGGCGACGGGGGAGAGGCGGTCATTGTTCAGGTTTGCCTGAAATGCGCCACGCGCCGCCGCTGCCGACGGTCAGCGGAAGATTCTTTCGACGCCATTGTGTCGATTGCCCGGCGCGTGGCCGAGGCGGCAGCGTACGGCCGATTGACGGGGCGCTAGTCGAGCGCCGCGCGGACGACGTCGGCCAGGTCGGCGCCCTCGGAGTCCCAGAAACTCTCGGCCGCGGCGTCGGGGTCTTCGGCGATGAGGTCAGCGATGGAAACTCCCGCGTCGGCGCGAAGATCGCGATTGATCCAGGCGGTCGAGAGGGAGTTGATGCCGTAGCCAGAGCCGAGGGGGTAGATGGTGACGGTGAGGCCAATTAGCTTGCCGTCCTTGAAGGCGCCGCCGCCAGAGCTGCCGCTCGCCGCGACCTCGGTGATGCCGGTCTGGAGAATGTCGGCGGTTTTCTTGCTGAAAGAATCGACGTCTTCGAGGTTTACCTCGTCTACCTTTAGCCGAGAAGAAGAGCCGTAGCCTTCCGGGGTCGCCGCGGAGCCTGGGTAACCGGCGACCGTAACCTTGTCGCCTGTTTCGGCGACCGGCTCGCTCGTGGAGACCGAGGCGTAGGCGAGCTTGCCGATAGAGGTTGGCGCCGATCCTGGGGCGAAGGCTACGAAAGCGTAGTCTTCTTCGCCTGTGGCGGTGGTGTGGGAGCTCCCAATGGCCTGGCGATTCTGGCGTACCCAGTCTGGGGAAATGTAAACGACCTGGCCGGGGTAGCCGAAGATGGGGAACGATGGGTGGGTGATTGAGCAGCCGACGCCGTCCTCGCCGAGCAGGAAGTAGTAGGCGACGTGGGCGTCGGTCATGATGAGGCCGTCCGGAGAGACGACGACGCCGGAGCCCGAGGTGATGCGGAGGGCAGAGCCTTCTTTGCGCACGCAGGCCAGGTTGACCGTCGTTTTCTTGGCTAGTGCCACGTCGTCGGCTTTCTTTTCGGACGCTTCGCGCGCGGCTCCGTCGACGGGGTCGTAGAGGGAAGGGGGGAGCTTGGTTTCGATCCAGGTTGGCTTGGGCGCTTCTTTTTTGGGCTCGGGCACTTTAACCGGATCGGATTTTGGCAGCTCTGCCGGAGGGGTGGTCGGGGTCTTTACCTCAGGTGCTGGCGTCTCTTTTTTGACGGTGGGGATTTCTGGGGAAGGCGTGGCTTTTGCTGGCGTAATGACCTCTGGTTCTGGGTTTTCGTTCGAAGAGGCACCCGCTACTTCTGGGGTATTGGCAATCCCCGTTTCTTCGATTCGGGCAAAAACGTCCGCGGTGTGGTCGCGTAGCTTCTGGGCGGCAGCCTCGCGTTCGGCGGCGGATGGCGAATTGGGTAGCTCGAGGCCAACACCAGCCCAGGAGCCGACGGCGGCTAGGGCTACCAGGAATAGGCGGAGGAGGGCCTGCAGCAGGGCAATCATTGCCAAATCAAGCTATCACGGAGAAGGCGGTGACGCACCGGTGGCGGCAAACCTCGTCGTCGGTTAGATTGTTCCCCGTCCGTTTCGCGGGCGTCGTTCATCGGTAGGATGCCTGCCTTCCAAGCAGGAGAGGGGGGTTCGATTCCCCCCGCCCGCACAAAACGAAACTAACCGGCTTTTGGGCCGGGTTTCGTTTTGTGCGGGCGGGGGGAATCGAACCGGCCGCAGCCGGCCAAGCGGAGCGAGGCTGAGACTCGTCCGAAGGGGCTCACGGCGAGGCGGGGTCGCGAACACTTGGCTGTTTCAGCGCTCTGGCCCAATAAATAAAAGAGCGCCGAAACGGCTTAGTGATTCGTGACTTCGATTCCCTTTCCTTCTCCTTTCTTTGTTCTACCCTCATCCACCATTTGTTTTACTGGGGCGATGGTTCCCTGGTGATTTAAAACTCCTAGCTCAAGAGCCAAAAGAAAAGCCTCTCCGAAGAGAGGCGCCAACCTTAGCCGACAACGTGAGCCAGGCTGTGGTGGCTGGATTCGCCAACAGCTCCCGGGGTCAGGCGGCGGAACCTCGCGTTTTCACGAAGTTTGGCAATCGTGGGTGATCCTGTGTAGCCCATGCCGGCACGCAGGCCGCCAACCATTTTGTTGAGCTCTCCGGCGACGGATCCAGTTGCCGGAATGAGCGCCTCAACGCCTTCGGCGACCAGTTTGCCGGTAGGAACATCACCTTGCCCGTAGCGCGACCGTGACTCCCTGTTGGAATTCATGGCGGCCAGCGAGCCCATTCCGCGGTACTTTTTGTAGCGAACGCCCTGAACCACCTGCTCTCCTCCCGGAGATTCGTCGCATCCGGCAAAGGCGCGGCCAATCATGACGCAGTTGGCGCCAGTCGCCAGCGCTACCACGATATCTCCGGAGGCGGTTATGCCGCCGTCGGCAATAACCGTCACCCCTTCGAAATCTCGAATGGCCCGGCTGCACGCGTAGATCGCGGTAACCTGCGGGTTGCCGATCCCCGCCACTTTTCTGGTGGTGCAGATTGAGCCAGGGCCTTGACCTACCTTGATTGCGTCGGCTCCTGCCCTAGCCAGCCTCCAAGCTGATTCTGGTTCAGAGATGTTGCCGACGACGATGTCGACCTTAGCTCCGCCGAGCTCGCTTCGGAGCTTCAGGATGGTGCTGATTGCAACCGCGGTGTCGCCGTGAGCCGTGTCGATGACCAGGGCGTTCGCCCCAGCCCTTACCAGCCCAAGAGCCCGGTCGATACGCGCCTGGTCTGTTCCGACGTCGATTGCCCCAGCCACGAAAAGTTGCCCGTTGTCGTCTAGATTTTCCTTATCCCCCAAGCCTGTCACGCGTTCAACGTCAGATTTGAGGTAAAGGCCGACGAGGGTCTTCCCGTCTTCTCCGACAACTGGCAAAACTTTTTTCTTGTGGGCGCGCATCATTTCCAGGGCCTGTTCCGGGGTGGCCTCTTTGCCGATGGTGAGCACCTCTCGGGTCATGATGTCCGAAATCTTCGTGTCTTCCGATATCGGAATGCCGAAGTCTTGGCTCGTGACCACGCCGCACAGGGCCCCGTCTTCAACAACGGGGAAAGTGCGGAAGCGGCGCCCTTTCTCGTCGCACATTTGCAGCACTTCCCGCACCTTTTGGTTCGGGCTAACTGTTATTGGCGTGCGGATTAGGCCGTGAACATGATGCTTAACCTTCTCGACTTCTTTCGCCTGCTGCTCAGGCGAGAGATTTTTGTGGATAACGCCGATTCCTCCGTGCATGGCGAGGGCGATTGCCATCTCGTGCTCCGTCACCGTGTCCATGGCGGCGCTAGAAATGGGGGTTTTCAGCGGTATGTTTCGCGAGAAGAAGCTCGACACATTTGCCCCCGTTGGGGGAGTGGTTGAATGTCTGCTGGCGAGCTTAACGTCTGCGAACGTGAGCCCGAACCCTTCCCTGATTACCATCGGGAAGAAGGTATCCGCGGTAAGGGCTCCTAGGTCGGTTACCCATTCGGGTGGAGATACGGTTTCTGTTGTCATTGGTATTTTCTGTCTTTGGTTTGAAGGTTCCTTGGCCAAAAGCCTTGGTTTGAGAGCTTTCTAACCCCTAAACCCTTGCTTAGCAACGCGTAAATCGAAAGTCGCCCCGTGAGGGGCGACTTTCGATTCCAAACGTTTGGAAAGGTTGGGCTAGGCTACGGCCTCCTTGAGGGCCTTGGCCGGCTTGAACTTGGCGACCTTGGTGGCCGGGACCTGGACGGTGGCACCGGTCTTCGGGTTGCGGGCGGTGCGGGCGGCGCGCTTCTTGACGGTAAAGATACCGAAGCCAGCGACGGAGACATCATCACCCTTCTTGAGAGCGGAAACGATCGTGGCGAAAACGGTGTCGACAACCTGCTCGGCCTGAACCTTCGTGGTGCCGAGGACTTCGTTCACCTTCTCGACGATAGACTGCTTGTTCATCTTGGGTTCGCTTACGCGCGGTCTTAAATAAATGTTGGACAAAAAATTACTTGGGTCGGGTGGCACGCTTTGCGTGACATTCCTCGTACCCACGAGCGCCTCAGGCCAATTTTACCCTTATTTCTCCGTGGGGTGCAAACCGGGGTGGGGAAGAAGGCCTTGCTAGGCAAGGGTTCGGGGTGCCTAACTCTTAAAAAATCCTTATTTTTCAAGCATTAAAAATAAAAAACGGCCAGAAGGCCTTAATTACCAAGGAGTGGATAACTCCTCTTGGTGTCTCTACCGGGCGTACTCAATTGCCCGGCTTTCGCGCAGGACGGCAACCTTAATCTCCCCGGGGTAGCGGAGACGCTTCTCGATTTCTTTGGCAATGGAGCGGGCGAGTTCGTAGGCGCCAATATCTGTGATGTCTTCGGGCTTCACGAAGACGCGCAGCTCGCGGCCGGCGGCTACGGCGAAAGCCTTCTCTACCCCGGGGAATTCGGCGGCGATGGCCTCGAGTTCGCCCAGGCGCTTGACGTACCCGTCGAGCGATTCGCGGCGGGCGCCGGGGCGACCTCCGGAAAGCTGGTCGGCCACCTGCACCAAGATAGACTCGACGCTCTCGTACGGGTACTCGCCGTGGTGCGCCTGCATGGCCTTGATCACCTCCTCGTCGGCGCCGAACTTCTGGAGGATGCGGCGGCCGATTTCGACGTGGGTGCCGGGCACCTCGTGGTCGACCGCCTTCCCGATGTCGTGGAGCAGAGCGGCGGTCTTGGCGATGCGAACGTCCGCGCCGAGTTCTTCGGCGAGCATGCCGGCGAGGTGCGACATCTCGACCGAGTGGCGCAGCACGTTCTGCCCGTGGCTGGTGCGGAAGTGCAGCCGGCCGAGAATGGCGACGATGCGCGGGTCGAGGTCGAACGCGCCGCATTCGAAGGCGGCTTCCTCGCCGCGGCGCTTCACGTCCTCGTCGATTTTTTCTTTCGCGCGCGCGATGACCTCTTCGATGCGAGACGGCTGGATGCGTCCGTCCTCGACGAGCTCTCGTAGCGCGAGCTCGGCGGTGGCGCGGCGGATTGGGTCGAAAGAGGAGAGGGTGATAGTTCCGGGCGTGTCGTCGACGAGAACCTCGACGCCGCTCGCGCGCTCGAAGGCTTTGATGTTGCGACCCTCCTTGCCGATCACGCGACCCTTCACCTCGTCGCTCGGAATTGATACCGGCGTGGTGAACGTCTCGGCGCCAACCTGCGTGGCGAGCCGCTGCATGGCGTTTGCCAGAATGTCGCGCGCCTTCGTGTCGAGGGTTTCGCGCGCCGCGAGCTCGAGCTTGCGGAGGCGAACGATGGAGTCTTCGGCGTGCTCACGCTCGAGGTCGGCGCGGAGCGCCAGGCGCGCCTCTTCGGCGGACAGCTGGCCGAGCGCCTCGAGGCCGCGACGTCGCTCGTCGGCGAGACGGTCGGCTTCGTTTTTTGCGGCGATCGCCGCGGCTTCGCGCGCGTCAATTTCGGCGCCGCGCGCGTCGAGATCTTCTCGCTGACGATCGGTCGAGGCTTCGCGCGCGGCGATTCGGTCCTCTCGCTCGGCGAGTCGGTCGGTCGTCTTCTTCGCCTCGGCGCGCGCCTCGCGGAGGAGGTTCTGCGACTCACGTTCGACCTCGTCGGCTAGTCGCTCGGCGGCTTCGCGCGCGGCGAGCATCATCTCCTTGATCTCGAGCTCGACCGACCCGCGGCGCCCGAGCGTGACGAGCATGCGGAGGAACCAGCCGAGCACCCCGCCCACGAGGGCGGCGGCGGAGATGGCGAGGAGGGCCAGGGAGAGGGGCATCGGAGCTCGAGCGTAGCGCGGGGGAGGGGGCGGGGCAAGCTCGGGCTCCGCGCTTGGCGTACCTATTGACTTGTGGTACTTTTGCTATCGTTATTAATTAGCCCACACCCCGATGCTGGTACCCATGGTTATCGACAAGTCGCAGTTCGGCGAGCGCGCCTACGACATCTACTCGCGCCTCCTCAAAGACAACATCGTCTTCCTCAGCGGGCCGATCGATGACACCGTGGCGAACCTCGTCATCGCGCAGATGCTCTTTCTCCAGGCGGAGAACCCGAAGAAGGACATCCAGCTCTACGTCCACTCTCCGGGCGGCCACGTCTCGGCCGGCCTCGCCATCATCGACACGATGAACCACATCAAGAACGATGTCTCGACGGTGTGCGTCGGCATCGCCGCGTCGATGGGCGCGATGATCCTTTCGGCTGGGGCTAAGGGCAAGCGCTTCGCGCTCCCGAACGCCGAGGTGATGATTCACCAGCCGTCCGGCGGCAGCGAGGGGCAGGCAGCCGACATCGCCATCAACGCGAAGCACATCCTCAAGACCCGAGACACGCTCAACAAAATTCTGTCGAAGAACACCGGCCAGCCAATCGCGAAGGTCGAGAAGGACATGGATCGCGACTTCTACATGACCGCCGAGGAGGCCAAGGAGTACAGCATCGTCGACAAGGTTCTGAAGTAGAGAATTGTGAAACGTGAGACGCGCCCGCCGGAATGGTGGGCGCGTTTCTTTTGTTGGCGCGTAAAGTGGCGGCGCCCCCGTGTTACACGGTAACAATCGTGGATGAAGCGGCGATAAACCAGAAATAAAGAATCGATAAAGAGAAGATAAAGCGGCGATAAGGAGACGATAAAGAAAAGATAAAGAAACGCGTAACAGCGGGTAACCATTGATTCGCAAGCGTTACGCGCCGGCAGACGCTGGGTACACGCTGCGTTCCCCGCGCGTTTCATTGACCGTTACGCGCTACCTCCGTAGAGTCCCCGCATGCGAACAAATAGATTCTTCACCCCGGTGTTTTCCGTTCGCGACGGCGTAATCACCGTCCCCGACCGTGAAATGTCGAACCAGATTTCTCGCGTTCTGCGGTTGGCGCCGGGCGCGCCGATCGAGCTGTTCGACGGAAACGGGCGAAACATAGAAGCTACCTTCCTCGATGTTTCGCGCGACGAGGCGCGCTTCTCGAAGGTGGGCGAGCGCGTCGTTGACGACGCTTCGCGCGTGGCGCGCCGCGTCGATCTGTACCCGAGCGCAATCAAGGGCGACCACCTTTCGCTCGTGGTCGAGAAGGCATCCGAGCTCGGGGTGTCGCTGGTTGCTCCGGTCCTTGCCCTGCGCTCGGTGAAGCGCGACGCGAACGTCGAGCGCCTCTCGAGGATTGCCCGCGAGGCGGCCGAACAGTGCGGCCGGTCGACCGTCGCCGAGGTTCGAGAGGTTCGCCCGATTGAGGAGGCGGTCGACGCGGCGCTCGCCTCTGGCGCAAAGGTCATCATCCTTGACCAAGACGCCGAAGAAAATTTTTCAGACGCGATTTCGGGTGCGGCGCACGTCGCGATTTTTGTCGGGCCGGAGGGCGGCTGGGACGATCGCGACCGCGCGTCCTTCGGCGGCGCCCGCGTGACGCGCGCGGCGCTCGGCGGGTTCGTGCTGCGCGCCGAGACCGCCTCGCTTGTCGCCGCCGCGCTCGCGGTTCGGTAGCGGTTAGGTTCTCGTGGTCAGCGGGGCGCCGCGAGGCGCTCCTCTATTTTTTGGAGACTCCTTCTTTTGGACGACGCTCCGCCCCGGACGATGTCGGGATTTTTTTGAGGGTCTCGCGCCGGTTCCCAAATCAAAAAACCGCGGCCGCCCGGAGAGGGCGGCCGCGGTTTTTTGACGCCAGCGGCTACTCAGACTTCTTCGCCTCGCGACGATCGAGGTCTTCGAGGAAGGCGAGCACGAGATCGTTGCGCACGAGGTGCTCGATGTAGGCGCGCGCGTCTTCGCGCGAGGTGCCCGGCACGCGGGCAACCAGCGCCGAAGTCTCCTTCTCGACGAGCTCCTCGTTGACGACGAGGTTCTCGTCGCGGGCAATCATCGGCAGGATGAGGTGCGACGAGGCGCGGATCTTCGCCTCCGGGCGCCATTCGTCGCGGAGCGATTCTTCTGTGCGGTTCGCCTGCTCGAGGTACTTCGCCCAGGTGAGGCCGACGCGCTCGATCGAGTGCTCGAACTCGGCTCGCATGCGATCGACTTCGCGGTCGATGACGAGGGCCGGAATCTCCGGGGCAGCGGCTTCGATAACCGCTTCGATGATCGCGCGGCGACGGCGGTCGCGCTCGCGGTACTCGTTCGCGTTCTCGAGCAGTTCGGCTACTTTGGCGCGGAGCTCGGCGACGGTCGCGAACGGACCGATCTTCGCGGCCTCTTCGTCGGTGAGCGGGGCGAGCGGCGCGTCGTCCTTCGGCGCCTCGCAGTCGTGGCACTCTTCTCCTTCGGCGTGCGCGTGGCCGTGGCCTTTGGCCGCGCGGCGGACGCGATCAATCTCGGCGTCGAGCTCGGCTTCCGATGGCTTGTCGACGCGGCGCTCGACGGACTTCGCAATTTTCTTGTAGTCGGGGAGCGTGACGCGCGGAAGCTGGACGAGCTTCACGGTGAAGGCGACCGGCTCACCCTCTTTGATGGAGGTGACGGAAATTCGCGGCTCGACGAGCGGCGCGATTTTTTCGGATGCGAGAATTTCTGGGAACGTGGCGCGGATGGCCTGGAAGGACATCGACTCGAGCAGCGCCTTGCCGCCGAACTTGGCGACGACGATGGCTTCGGGGGCGTGCCCGTCGCGGAATCCCGGGAAGTCGCCGGCCGAGGCGAGCTCGCGCACGGCGGCCTCGCGCTTCTTGGCGACCTCCTCCCAGGGAATCTCAATTTCCAGGGAAACCTCCAGGTCGGGGAGATCTTCGCGCTTCTTTACGGTGAACTGCTTGGCCATTTTTTGGTCTAGGGCTGGTAAGTCGCGCGAGTTTACACGCTGCCGCCGAGGCGGCAAATCTTGAGCCCTAGCCCGGAGAAGGTCGGGCTTTGCGCCGGGGCGAGGCTACTCGATGGTCACCGACTGCGCCTGCACGTTGGCCGGGAGCGCCGAAGAGGTGGCCTCGTCGATGGCGCGGCGTTCCTGCACCCGGTCGACGATGCCCTGAATAGCCACAACCGCGCCGGCAATCAGAATGGCGATGACCACGATGGTGCTGACGACCGGGCCAATGGTTCCCTCGGTAGGGTCGTCGCCGGAGAGGAGGGGGCGGGGTTGGTTCACGCGCACATTATATATAGAAAGAGCGCGGCCGCCCCAAAGGGCGGCCGCGCTCTTTTCTCCTTGAGCCTCTTAGGCCTTCGGGTACTTCTCGTTGTACTGGGTAACCGAGCGGTCGAAGGCGTCGCGGGCAGCCGCGGCGTCTTTGAAGCCGTGCACGGTAACCTCCTTGTTCTGGAGCTTCTTGTAGGTCGAGTAGAAGTGCTCGATTTCCTTGAGGGTGTGGGCGTTCACGTCGGAAAGGTCCTTGGTCGAGTCCCAGCGCGGGTCCTCCGTCGGAACCGCGATGATCTTGGCGTCGGAATCACCGGAGTCGGTCATGTCCATGACGGCTACCGGGCGGACGCGGACCAGGATGCCCGGGTGAAGAGGGTAGGTGGTGAGGACAACCACGTCGAGCGGGTCGCCGTCGTCCCACAGGGTCTTCGGCACGAAGCCGTAATCGAAGGGGAAGTCCTGCGCGGTGTGAGCCACGCGGTCGAGGGCGATGAGGCCGGTCGCCTTATCCACCTCGTACTTGTTCTTCGAGCCTTTCGGAATCTCGATGATGACGGTCAGCTCGTCGCGGGTGCCGGGCTCAATGTCGTGCCAGAGGTTCATGGTTCTTGTCTCGTTTCGAGGGGTAAGCTACTTGGTCTCTTCCTCGGCTTCGGCCGGAGCGGCCTCTTCGGCGGCGGCCTCGGCGGTAGCTTCGGCCACGGCCTCGGCGAGCGCCGGGTTAGACGGGGCGACCTCGGCCACGGCCTCGGCGGAAGCTTCTTCCTTGGCCTCGTTCACCTCGTTGTCGGCCGGAGAGCCGAAGCCCTTGATGTCGATGCGCCAGCCGGTGAGCTTGGCGGCGAGGCGAACGTTCTGGCCGCCGCGGCCGATGGCGAGCGATAGCTGGTCTTCGGCTACCAGGATAGAGGCGAGGCGGGTCTCCGGATCGAGGTCGACCGAGAGGCACTTGGCGGGAGAGAGAGCTGCCTGAATGAAGGCGCCTTCGTCCGGGCTCCACTCGATGATGTCGATCTTCTCGCCGGCGAGCTCGGAGGTCACGGTCGAGACGCGGACGCCGCGGGCGCCGACGAGCGCGCCAATCGGGTCGACGTGGGTATCCTTGGAGCGAACCGCAATCTTGGAGCGGGCGCCGGCTTCGCGGGCCACGGCCACCACCTCGACGACGCCGTTCTTAACCTCGGGCACCTCTTCCTTGAAGAGCTCGACGAGGAACTTCGGGTGGGCGCGGGAAAGGCGGAGGAACACGCCGCGATTGCCTTCCTCGACCTTGATGAGGAGGGCGCGGACGCGCTCGCCCTGGCGGAAGCGCTCGCCCGGAATCTGCTCGGCCCACGGCATGTAGCCGGTGGCGCGGCCCATCTGGAGGAACACCGAGCCGCGCTCGACGCGCTCGACGGAGCCGGAAACCACCTCGCCTTCCTTGAGGCCGTAGTCAGACATGACGGTCTGGCGCTCGGCTTCGCGGATTTTCTGGGTGATTACCTGCTTGGCGGTCTGGGCGGCGATGCGGCCGAAGTCCTCGCGGCGCTCGAGCGGGAAGACCAGCTCGTCGCCGAGGGCGACGTCGCGCTTGAGGAGACGGGCGTCTTCGATGAGGATGTGGCGCTCCGGGTTCCAGCGCTCCTTGGCCGGGGCGTCCGGGTTCTCCGGGTCAATGACGACAGAGTCGAGGAGGTCTTCCTCGGTCTCTCCTTCCTTCGGCCAGACGACAGAATCCTTGTCGACCACCATTTTTACCTGCTGGAAGTCGATTTCGCCGGTCTCCATATTAAAGGAGGAGGTGACCACCTGGTCGCGCTTGCCGTACTCCTTGCGGTAGGCGGTGCCGAGCGCGAGCTCGATGGCCTCGATTACCTTGGCGCGCGGAATGCCCCGCTCTTCTTCGAGCTGGGCCAGGACGGAGTTGATGACTTTGAGGTCGAGCATATTCAGTTGGGTTTTCTCTCTTATAAAACGGGCCCCGCCGGAGAGGCGAGACCAGTCTCGGACTCGGTAACGGTAACCTGGCAGAAGCCTCGCGTCAACTTTTTGGCGCTGGGGACGAACGGTGCCTACGCGGAGACTATACCTATGTCTACACGCTCTCGTGCGTGGGCCTCGATGGGCAGACTCGCAAAGACTCCGGAACGTGCTCGGTAGACCCGAACGTCGCAGAGTTTTAGCTAAATTCAGAAAACGCCGCCGGGAACCGGCGGCGTTTTTCTATCCCCACCTTTTTCTGCCCCGTTCCCATAGGAGGCCGTGTCCGGGATAAAATTAAAAAGTTAACCTCTTTAGCTTAGCCGCACAAAAACTATGAAACGAATTACCCTGAGCCTCCTGTCTGCGCTCTTCGCCGCGCTGTTTCCGGTCACGTCTGCGGCGATGACCGACGCGGAATTCGCCGAGGCTCAGGCGATGACGGAGGCCGTGGGGGTCCTCTTCGGATCTCCCGACTTCGGGGAGCCGGCAGACGACATGCCGGATATTGCGGTTTCCGATGTCGAGACTACGGCCTACGAATATTCTGCCGGCGGAACGGTTGACGGGTCTTTCACCGCCACCAACCCGACCGATTTTCCGGCCGAGGGAACGTTCAAGACCATAATCATCGGCGACTTCGATGCCGAGGGAAACTACCAGACGGCGTACGGCGTCGAGCTAGACGGGCAGCCGTTCTCCCTGCCGCCGGGCAGTTCGCGCGAGGTAAAGTTTTCTGCCCCAATTCCCGCCGGCCTTTCCGGCTCGGGTTTCAAGGTGCGCGTTCAGGCGCGGCTCGCCGGCAGCTTGCTGCGCGGCTGGGGCGACAGCTCGAACATCACCTTTTTGGGTGACGGAGCCTACGCCACGGTTCGCTACGCCTACCTCATCGGCGAGGACGGCGTCGAGCGCTCGACCGGCTCGGGTCCTTTCTTGGGCGACGATCTGCCGTCGGTAGACCTGAAGGTTGGCTTTGCGGGAGGTGAGTCCCCGCTGTCGCTCACCCCGACTGTACGCCTGACAAATCGCGGCACCGGCGCCGTGGCGACCGTGAATGGATCACCTGTTGCCGTAGCCGCAAAGGGCGAGGCCGAGGGGAGCGTCACCATTGCCCGAGGATCTATGGCGCCGGGTGTCTACGAAGGCGAAGCGGTTTGGGTTGCGGCCGACGGTCGGGAGCGCTCTTCGGCGGTGCCGCTGCGCATCGTGGTTTCTGGCGAGTCCGCCACCGTGCACGCGGTTCGGACGAGCGCCGAAGAGGTAGCCGACGGCGACTCGTTCACCATTTCTCTGGACGTCTCCGGGTCTCCTCAGAACCACGAGGCGACGCCGGAAGAGAACAGAGAGGCGACCGATTGGCGCTCTTCGGTCATCGTCGCCGTTCGCTCTGGCAGCGGCAGCGTCGCCGAGGGGGAATGGCGGGGCGTTCTGCCGGCTGACGGGACAATCGAAATTCCCATGGAGGCTTCGGCTTCGGGCGCGGCGCTAACGGCCTCTGTGTCCGTGCGCGGCTCTGATGGGGCAATCCTCTTCGAGCGCGACTACCCGCTCTTCGCGCCGACTGGCGAGGGCCGATCGGACGTGCCGGCGGAGCCTAAAACCGATTGGAGCTTCTGGGTATCGGTTGGCGGCGCCACCTTGCTACTGGCGATCCTCGTCGCGCTCCTGGTTACCCGGCACCGCGCGGCCGCCGCTACGGTCATCGCGATTGCGATGATTGCCGTCTCCGCGGCTTCGTCTGCTCCGGCCGGCGCCGCTGGTCCCGACGGCGGGAACGAGTGCCCGTTCGGCGCCAACGAATGGAGCACCATTCTGTCTCGCCGAGCCGAGAACGAGACCTGGGCCTCGCTACACACGCTCTACAAAGATGCTTGCGCCGACGGCGGCCAGGCCACCAACACCAACCTGCTCGAGGCAGACGGCACGCTCTCCGATTCCGTGCCTCTCGGCATCTACATCAACTCGCCGGCCGCTAACACGACCTACTACTGCGGGCAGGCTGTAGCGGTTTCCGGAACGGCGGGTTTCGTGGGTTGCACCAACACCGGTATTTCCGGCGTAACCAAGGTGTGGATTACCCGCTTCGAGCCGAACGGCACGCAGGTGCCGGTGACCCCGGTGAAGCAGTTCGCCATTAACGTGGGCGCGAGCGGCGACCACGATCACTTCCAGGTTGACCTGCCGTTCAATATTCAGACGAACATGACCACGCGCGACGGAAACTACCGCGTGAACGTGCACTCCTACACCACCGGCGCCGGCGCCGCTCTCGGCGGCCACGCCTACCGCGACTTCAAAGTTAAGAACTGCGACCTCTGCAAAAACATTGCGGGCGACCAGACCACGGTGCCGGGCGGCATGAGCCGCGATGCGGCCGGCCTCTGCCAGTGCCCGAACGGCAGCGCTTTCAACAACGCGAGCGGCCAGTGCGAGAACAGCAGCGGCGTGTGCGTGACCTGCGGCCTCGAGGGCACCTGCCCGGCCGGGACCAAGTACTGCAACGGCGTCTGCATCCCGGACACGGCTGCCTGCGCCGGCGTAGTTGCGACGACCTGCCCAATCGAGGTGGACAACCAGTACTGCGCGGAAATCTTTGACCGCAACGGCGCCCGCACCGACCAGTTTGCCGGCTACTCGATGCCGGAGCTCGAGCAGATCTTCGGCTTCGGCCTTCGTGAGGCGGTGGAGGCTCAGGCTGGCTCTGCCAACAAAGACTCGGTTTGGGGCGCGATCGGCCGCTCGACCTCGCTGCAGGGAGGCCTAGACGCCCGTCACGGTTCGTCTGGTTGCGGCGGCGTGCTGTGCACCTACGGCATCGACGGCTGCCTCGCCACGAGCGACATCGAATCTGGCGATATGGCCGCCAACTGCAGCCCGATTAACGATCCGGCGCCAGGAGGCCTCAATCCCAAGGCGCTGCTCGTTGTCGAGCCGACCGTAATCAATCAGGGCGGCCAGTGCCGCATCAGCTGGAGCAGCCACGAAATGAAGACCTGCCAGATTGTCGGTCTCGGCCTCAGCTCGGCGGCGCTCGCGGGCTCCTCCATGACCCCGGCGCTCCAGGAGACGGCTACCTACCAGCTCGACTGCCTCGATTTCTCTGGTCAGGCGTACCGCCAGGTGGAAAGCTGCACGGTTGATCCCGACGTCTCGGAGTTCTAGTGTAATTTTGCACAGCCAAAACGGCTCCGCCTCAGGGCGGAGCCGTTTTGGGTTTGCGGGGCTGCCGGTCAGAAGGGTAAGGCTGCCGCTGGCGAATGTTCTCGCCAGACGCTGAGGCTCCTTTTCCCGACTCGTCCTCGTCACTCGCCGACCAGAGAAATTCGCCTCTTCTTGGGCGGGGCGTACGCGGCGCGCCGGGCGCCCGCGCCGCTGTGGGGAAAAAGTCTCCGGGCTTGCGGTGGGGGGTTCCCCGCGGCGCGCTACAATTGCCCGGTAAAAACTATGGACTACAAACTCA